>NZ_JBBKBV010000015.1:0-75624 GCF_037892815.1 Oceanobacillus sp. HCA-5259
TAATATAGTCCCTTTTGCAGATTCGACGATCATTAATAATCAAATTGATTTTGATGAGATTATTTTAAACATCATTATTTTTATACCTTTTGGAATTTATTTGAGCATGTTGAAGCCAAATTGGTCGTTTTTGAAAAAAATTGCACCAATAGCGAGTGTAAGTTTGTTGTTTGAAGTACTTCAATTCGTATTTGCCATTGGTGCATCCGATATCACAGATTTTATAGGTAATACATTAGGTGGAATGGTAGGCATTGGGGTTTACTTTATACTCTGCAAAATATTTAAAGAGAAACAGAAAATAAATAAAGTCTTAAATGTCTTAGCTATAATTAGTACAGTTTGCGTTATAGGATTATTAGGACTACTAATTATAGTCAATTAAAATAGTTTATGAAGGTAGTAAGATTTTAAAGTAGGTAAATATAATGACTAGCAAAACTGTCTTTCGTATTAATATTTAAGCGAATGAATCTCCATATCTTTATTCGTTTCAATTGTTTCAATAAACTTCTGCAATGTATTTGTAAGGAATGTATCTTCTCTCCGAATGAACATTGTTTTCACTTTACTATATGCACCCGGTAAAGAATAACAGGAGATCAGCCCACTTTCTTCTAAATGGCTTACGGATGATCTCGGAACAAAGGCAATGCCCAGTCCAACGACAACACTACGGAGAATCGTCTCTAATGTACCGAACTCCATAATTTTCTTCGGATGAATATTCTCATCCTCATACCAAGACTCCAGACGGGCCCGGTATCCACATCCTTTTGAAAAACAAAGAACCGGCTCTTCCTGGATTGCATCGGTCAAATCTGCTTGGTGGTGGGCGATGAGTACAAGTTCCTCTTCAATCACTTCATGTGCCACAATTTCTGGAGAGAAATTCCCCGCTGTTACAAAGGCACCGTCCAACTGGTGGTCCAATACTTGTTTTTCCAATTGGCTGGTCACTCCGGAATATAGCGACAAATTGACATTTTTGTACTTTTTAACGAAAGAAGCAAGGATATTCGGCAGTTGAAAGACTGTTTCGATTGTGCCAATTTCGAGTCTCCCGGCAGGTTCTTCTTTACTTTGCACTGCTTTTTTCATTTCCTTGGCGAGCAACGTAATGTCCTCACTATATGTCAAAAGCTTTTTTCCTTCAGGTGTCAGAGTCATACCGCGATGGTGGCGATTAAATAAGGGTGTGTTCAATTCTTCTTCCAATTTCTGAATCCGAGATGTGATATTGGATTGGACGTAGCGAAGTTCTTTCGCTGCAGCTGTAATCGTCCCTTTCTTCGCCACAACTTGGAATATTTCCAGATCCTTTAATTCCATGACTTTCCCCCTCAATCTTATAGCAACTCAATGGTATCACTTAAAGTGATGGATGTCATCATTTTAATTCGTTTTACAAGATACCTACAGTATTAGACAATCGTAATAGAATAGATAAAGAGAGGGGAAAAGGGCAGTAATGAGAAAGAGTTTTTGGTTTGGAGCGATTCTTTGTTTTATCGCCGCGGCTTCCTGGGGTGCGATGTTCCCAGTTGCTCATTCGGCGTTTCAACATATTGATCCATTTTATTTTACGATTATTCGTTATGCAGGTGTAAGCGTCATTTTAGTGGCGTTTTTATTATGGAAAGAAGGGAAGCAGGCTTTCCGTTTGGAAGGAAATGGAAAGCAACTATGGTTTTTCGGTACAATGGCATTTACCATTTATAATTTGCTGATCTTCTGGGGAGAAGACTTATTAGGGGAGTCTGGAATCATGGTTGCTTCGGTCATGGAAGCATTAATGCCGATGATCTCCATCGTGATCGTCTCCTTGCTATATAAAAGCTTACCGAAAAGTCTTACTTTAGGATTCGTCGTTCTTGCTTTTGTCGGGGCGGTATTGGTTATTACAAAGGGAGATATCCAATCATTCCTCGGCGCAACGAGCAATATGTTCCCATCCTTGTTAATATTAATTGCAGTGATTGGCTGGGTTGTCTATACGATGGGGGGACCGCGGTTTGCTGGTTGGTCTGCCTTACGCTATTCCACGTTAAGTTGTTTGCTAGGGACAGGAACTGCAGTAGTTATCGTTGCTATCTTAACTCTTACCGGCTATGTTTCAGTTCCAACGGTTGAGACGCTCGTTGTGACAAGTCCACATTTGGCATTTATGACAATTTTCCCCGGAGTTATTGCACTTGTAGGCTGGAACGTCGGGGTAACGATCTTGTCACCGATTAATGCTCTATTATTCATTAACTTTGTACCAATCACAACACTGACCATTTCATTTATCCAAGGCACTAGCCTGACAGCGTATGATTATATCGGTACATTGTTCATCATCGTCTCCTTACTCGGCAATAACATTTATTTAAGAATGACCGAGCGGAAAAAGCAAATGAGAGAAAGCGCCAATTCACGTCTCGCGGAACATACATCGTAATGAATCAGATTTCTGGAAAAAGCTATTTCCATCAGGTGGGGGAGCTGCATATTATGAAAAAAATTCTAGAATTTACCATGTCACAGCGATGGGATCTTGATATATAAAAAGCTGCATGTCGATATCGATTGAAAATATGGTGGCAACACCGTAAAATATAGTGTAAAATATCTCACGTATTGGAGATAGGAGAATCGGTATGACAAAAAGTGTAAACAATGGAATTTTATTAGAAAGCGGAACGAATGAACTGGAAATTATCCTTTTCGAATTAGGGGATGAAACCTTTGCGATTAATGTGCTGAAAACGCGGGAAATCATCACTCCTATTCCGATTACAAGCATTCCGAAAGCTCCTGACTATGTAGAAGGTGTCATCCACTTGAGGGGAGAAATCATACCTGTAGTCAAGCTTTCAGACATTGTAAATAAGGAGGATTCGATAAATCCAGAGCAAGATCATTTTATTATCGCCGAACTAAACCAGATCAAGATTGCCTTTCGGGTGCATAAAGTGAAGCGTATCAACCGGATTTCCTGGGAGCAAATTGAGAAGCCAAGCGAACTCGCCACAGGCAACCAACCGTATGCGACAGGCTTGATTAAACTTCATGATGACACGCTCGCGGTCTTCCTTGATATTGAGAAAATCGTCGTCGAAATTAATCCGGAATTAGGCGGGAATGTGGACAGTATTAAGGCGTTAGGGCCGAGGGAACGCACGATGAAAAAAATCATTCTCGCAGAAGACTCAGGTGTATTGCGGGCATTGCTTAAAGATACATTGGAAAAATCCGGCTATGATAATGTGACAGTTTTTCAAAACGGGAAGGAAGCTTGGGAGTATTTGGAAGTACTTGCGAAGGATCAAACGGTCCATCCCGAAGAAATCGTGCAGCTTGTACTGACAGATATTGAAATGCCCCAGATGGACGGGCATCATCTGACCCACCGGATTAAGCAAAATAATCGTCTGAAAGGTATCCCGGTCATTATTTTCTCCTCCCTGATCACGGATGATTTATATCATAAGGGGGAAAAGGTCGGAGCAAGTGCACAAGTGAGTAAACCGCAGCTTGTCGACCTTGTGAAAGAAATCGATAAATATATTTTATAGGTTAGAGGAAAGTAAAACGCGTCACAACGGTTCAAGGGTTTGAGCCGCTGCGATGCGTTTCTTTCGCTTAATCGATATCTACAATCTTCATTGGATTTAAGATGTTATTCGGGTCTAATGTCTTCTTAATCTGCTTCATTATTTCAAGAGAAGCACCATGTTCTTGCTCTTGGTATGGCTTTTTCCCAATCCCGACACCATGTTCACCCGTACAAGTTCCACCGCGTTCCAGCGCATAGAGAACAATGTTTTTGTTGAATTCTTTTGCCTTCCTGATCTCTTCTTCGTTATCCAAATCAATCATTAGAATGGAATGGAAATTTCCGTCCCCAACGTGCCCAACAATTCCGCCCGGTATCCCTAATTTATCAACTTCCTGTCGTGCATAAATTGCAGCGTTCGCTAGTTCCGAAATCGGTACGGCTACATCGGTGAGCATCATTTTTTTACCTGGATAATCATGAGCAAAGGCATAGGCCAAGTTATGACGAGCTTCCCATAAGTGATTGCGGGCTGCTGTATCCGATTCAGAAATAAACTCCTGACAGCTCTGATCTTCCATAATTTCTTTTGCAAAGGCGAGGTCTGCCTTGAGACCTTCTGCATTCCCATGGAACTCAAGGAAAAGTGTCGGGACTGCCGGGTAATCTGTATCGCTGAATTTATTTAATTGAACGATCGATGCTTCATCGACAAATTCTACCCGTGCAATTGGAATACCAGCTTGTAAAATTGATGTTACAGCCTGGAAAGCATCGGAGAGATCCGGGAATACCGCGCGGGCTGCTACAATATGCTCAGGAATTCCGTATACTTGCAATGTTAATTCCGTGAAACAGCCGAGTGTACCTTCCGACCCGACGAAAAGTCCGTTCAGATGATAGCCGGAAGATGATTTCGTTGCTAAGCTTCCTGTATGGATAATGCTGCCATCTGCAAGAACAACTTCCATATCTCTCACTTGGTCTCGCATCACACCATACTTAACAGAAGTTGTACCACTTGCATTCGTTGCAGCCATACCTCCAAGTGTTGCGTTTGCTCCTGGATCGACGGTGAAGAACAATCCGTGTTTTTTCAGTTCTTTATTGAGCTGTTCCCTCGTCACACCAGGCTGGACCTTCACGAGCAAGTCTTCAGCTTTAATTTCTAAGATTTTATTCATTAAAGAGAAGTCAATTGTGATTCCGTTTTTGTACGGAATGATATGACCTTCTAGGCTGGACCCGACTCCAAAAGGGGTGACAGGTGTATTAAACTTTTGGGCAACTTTAATAATGTGGGCAACGTCTGCTGTTGATTTCGGATAGACGACAACGTCCGGTAGACTCTCTGCAAGATATGTTTCGTCGCGACCATGTAATTCTCTTACGGTTTTATTCGTTGTTACCTGATCTTCTGTTAAGTTTTCTTTTAAATGTTGTAATAGTTGTTCCAATGTGTAGACTCCTTTCATTGCCATTTACCGTAGTGTTTTTGGGACAAATTCTCTGACCCCGTGTCCCAGTGCCAGATTCCGTTTTTTTCTTTTTTGGTTAGTTGGCCTTTTGTTTCGAGGTAGTCGAGGAAGCTTAGCGTGTCGGACATGAGCGTGAAGAAGATATCTTCGTATTTGTTTGGGTGCCGTTTTTTCACGATTTCCCTTCCGGTTGTAATGCCTGCTTCGATGATGGACTTGATGCTTTTTGCTTTTGCTTCAATCGCATCAAGCCTTCTCTTTGCTAGTTTAGCAGGTTCATAGATGACCTTCCCATGTCCAGAAAGGGCAGTTTCCGGATTGAGCTCGATAATTTTTTCAAGCGAAGCTACGTGTTGCGTAAGGGCAGGGATTCGGCTACCATCCAGTGCTGGTTCGACAAAGGCGTTACTCCTTAAATGATCGATTAATAAATCCCCGATGAAGATAATACTTTCTTCTGGTAAATAAAACGCAACTTGATCCGGCGCATGTCCGGGGATTTCAATCACTTCAAAGTCGAATAGTGTACTTGATTCAATTGCTTTCACATTCCAGTTTAAAGCTGTTTTCGGATTGTTCATTTGCCGCTTGTATCTAGCCTTTACCTGTTCTGCTCCGAATTCTCCAGTATTTAATTTATTCAGTAAATCAGCGAAGAATGTATAGTTTTTATATAAAAATTCCGGGTCTCCTTTTATCTTCGGTAGTGCGTAGGGGTGGATATAGACCGGAGTATCGTATTCTTTAGAAATCCGGTGAACAAGCCCCACGTGGTCGAAGTGATGATGCGTTAATAAAATTGCCGTCAAATCACGGAACCGGATGCCGTTTGCTTGCATGGATTGCTGTAAGTATTCCCAGTAGGTATCTTTATCAAGGCCAGCATCGATTAAAAACGTCCGGTCATTTTTTTGAAGTAAATAAAAGTTAATGCTCTTTAACGTATTAGGTGCTGGCACTTCCAGCGGAATAATTTTCGTATTTGTTTTTTCAATCGTATAGGTCATCAAGATGGATTCCTCCATTCTCCCAGTTGAGTTGTCAGAGTTTTACAGAAAATATATAGTACTATCATAAGCGGAAAGATTGCTAAATACAAATACTTACTCCATAAAGTGAAACTTCATTCAGTGGGGATCCCTTCTCCCCACTGAATGTTAGTTGAACAGAATCAGGGATTTACGAACTGTTATCCCCACCCCTCACATAATGGGCTTCCCTCATGTTTAGAAGTGGGGGTATTACAGACCGTTAATACGTGATGAAAATTTCTCTAATGAGCAGAACATGATATGCTAAAATGAGGAATTAGAAATATTTTATAGGAACCCAAGTGGATTGGATGTGTAGAGATGAAGTACGGGAAGGTCGTGGAAGGAATTTTTGCGAAGAAGTTAAACCGCTTTGTCGCTGAAGTTTATATTAATGGGGAACTTGAAAAAGTCCATATAAAAAATACAGGTCGTTTAACAGAAATTTTAAAGCCTGGTGTTCCGCTTTCTTTAGAAACTTCAGATAATCCAAATCGGAAAACCCGCTTTTCCATCATTGCAGCACGTAAGGAAGAACGCTGGGTTAACATTGATTCACAGATTCCGAACAAGCTTGTTTATGATGCACTTGCCGCGGGAAAAATAAAAGAGTTTCATGGAATAAGAGATTTGAAACGTGAGGCGCGTTTCGGAAACAGTCGGTTTGATCTTTTTTATTACCGGGATGAGCGCGGTGGTTTTATCGAAGTGAAAGGTGTCACGTTAGAACAAGACGGGCTTGCAATGTTTCCTGATGCTCCGACAACAAGAGGAACGAAGCATGTGGAAACACTTATTCAAGCAGTGCAAGAAGGCTATGAGGCGACGGTTCTTTTTGTCATCCAGATGAAAGGCTGTCATTCATTTACGTCACATCGCGTCATGGACCCCCATTTTCACGAGGCTTTACAAGAGGCGGAACGTCTAGGTGTAAGCATTCTTGCTTATGATAGTCATGTAACAGCATCCACGATTCAACTCGATCGTCTACTTCCCATTGTATAATCCATTTACAGATTTCTTTTCCTGTGCGTTCTAATGGAATGAGTGAGTTTTTTCATATTGGTACAGCAGGAATCCAAGAAGCATAGGAGTGAACAGTATGATTTTCCTGAAAAAAGTGAGAGCATCCGATAAATCGGGTATTATTAATCTGCCTAAAAAAGAACGGACAAAATTCGGTTTTGAACCGGGTACATTACTTGAGATCCATCTAAAAGGAAAGGAAATTTGGATTTACCATTCAGGCCTCGATGACAAGAAAAATCAGCGGTATGTCTCAACGAAAGGTTCGATTACAATCCCTGCCGAGTTTAGAAGACTATTAGGCATCACGGAACCAACACCCCTTTCTCTTTATGTCGACATAGAGAAAGAGGCTTTTATATTGAAAAAAGACTAGATTACGATATAGTGAAGTTGCAATGCCAAATTTTTACTTGAGGTGATGAAGTGAAAACAGAAGAATATGTACACTATGACGCAGTAGGCTTAGCTGAACTATTAGAAAGAAAAGAAGTGTCACCGAAAGAATTAACTGAAATAGCACTGAATCGCTTGGAGGAAGTCCAACCAGACTTGAATCTAGCAACAAGTATCCGGAAAGACAAAGCATTAACAGAAGCAGAAGAGATAGAAGTAGGGAAGGCGCCCTTTGCCGGTGTGCCAACGATGCTTAAAAACGTATCCCAATCACTTCCCGGGGAAATTTTAAGCTCCGGCTCGAAACTGCTTGCAAATTATGTTGCTGAAGTAGAATCTCATTTTGTAAGAAAACTAAGAGAAGCAGGGTTTGTATTTTTAGGGCATACGAATACACCCGAATTTGCTTTAAAAAATATTACCGAACCAAAATTATATGGGCCAACCCGTAACCCGTGGAATCCCGAGTATTCACCGGGTGGTTCCAGCGGGGGAGCGGCAGCCGCAATTGCTTCCGGCGTGGTACCTGTTGCCGGTGCGAGTGACGGTGGGGGATCGATTCGTATCCCGGCGTCTTTCTCTGGATTATTTGGTCTGAAGCCGACAAGAGGAAGAATGCCAGTTGGTCCCGGTGCAGGGCGTGACTGGCAAGGTGCATCGATTAACTTTATGCTGACGAAAACCGTGCGTGACGCAGCAGCGATGATGGATCAGTTGCAGACGTTCCAACCAGAAGCGGCTTTCCATGCACCTGTTTTTGTAGATCATTATTTGGACAGTTTGAAGGGCGGTCAGAAAAAGCCGCTCCGAGTTGCATTTACCACCGAGTCTCCAGTTGGCACACCGGTGTCAGACGATGCGAAGAATGCCGTCATGAAAGTCGTGAATTGGCTTGAGTCGGAAGGGCATGAGGTGGATGAACGCACGAATGGTGTAGATGGCATACAATTGATGAAGGATTACTACATCATGAATAGCGGTGAAATGAATATGACCGTGCAAGGTTTGGAGCAGGCACTCGGTCGAGAGTTGACGGAAGATGATATCGAGCTTGAGGGTTGGATGATGCATGTTGCCGGAAAATCCATCTCCGGAGCAGACTTCTCCGCAAGTCTTGCTTCCTGGGATACAGCAGCTGCTCAGATGGCGGCACTGCATGAAACGTATGATTTCTATATTACTCCTGCGACAGCGGATATCGCTCCGAAAATTGGACAGCTTGAAGTGACAGGGGAGAAGAAAGAGGCGTTCCTGCGCGATATTCATAAAGGAACGAAAGACGAACAACAGCAGCTTGTTTACGATATGTTCCTGCCGAGCTTGACCTATACGCCATTTGGCATGCTTGCTAACTTGACGGGTCAGCCGGCGATGTCCTTGCCTGTTTACTTATCGGAAGAAGGATTGCCGCTTGGTGTTCAAGTGATTGCTTCGAAGGGTGAGGAGCATCGCTTGCTGAAGCTTGCTTCCGAGCTCGAGCAGACGGATCACTGGATTGGATTGAAAGGGAATCCATATTTTGTAAAATAAATGATGAAAGCAGTGGACGATGTGATGGTTCACTGCTTTTTTGTTTTTTACATCTATGAAGGTGGACGAGTATGCTTGTTTGGATGCTTATCGCTTCTCTAATCGCTTGAATGCCCGGATTTTGCGCACTTTCGCTTGAATAAGGCTGATTTAATCGCTCAAATGCCACCGATTCTCGCTACTTTGCTAGAATACCGATGATCTAATCTCGCAAATTCTAACATCCTAACCTCACCCTGTAGCCTACATTCTTTTGCGTCCCCTGAACTATAATAAATCCAGCTATCTTCCTTTTACATCACTACTCTTTTTTTGTATAGTGATGGTATAATTACTAATAATCTGTTACATACTAAATGCTAGAACAATAGCTTGATATATAGAAGTTGAGAGAGGGTTGGATAAGATGGCAGAAGTGATCGTTTATAATGAAAAGATTAATCCAGTCATTCAGAATATGAACCAGGTAATTATTGGGAAAGAGGAAGTTATTACCCTCAGCTTAGTTGCTTTACTTGCGAAGGGGCATGTCCTACTAGAGGATGTTCCAGGTGTTGGGAAAACGATGCTCGTCCGGACATTAGCGAAATCATTAGATTGTGATTTTAAACGGATTCAATTCACCCCGGACTTACTTCCGTCCGATGTTACTGGAATTTCCATATATAATCCGAAAGAAATGGAGTTTGAATTCCGGGGTGGTCCGATTTTAGGGAATATTATTTTAGCGGATGAGATTAACCGCACCTCTCCGAAAACCCAGTCCGCACTTCTTGAGGCGATGGAAGAGCAAAGTGTCAGTGTTGACGGCCGCACGATTACACTAAACCAACCATTCTTTGTCATGGCAACCCAGAACCCGATTGAGTATGAAGGGACTTATCCACTGCCAGAAGCGCAGTTGGACCGGTTTATTTTAAAGTTAAAAATGGGCTATCCGGCCTTTGCCGAAGAAATTGACCTGTTGGAGAAAACCTCGTTAAAGCACCCGATTGAAACCATTCAAGCCGTCATGTCCAATGCAGAACTAACGATGATTCAAGCTGAAGTGGATGATGTGTATGTCGACCGCTCGATCCACACGTATATCGTGAATATTGTAAACGGCACAAGGGAACACCCGGCCATTTACCTTGGCGTTAGTCCCCGCGGTTCGATTGCACTAATGAAAGCAGCGAAAGCATACGCGTACATTCACGACCGTGATTATGTGCTTCCTGATGATGTGAAATATTTAGCTCCGTTTGTACTTAGACACCGGATCATCCTTACATCAGATGCGAAATTCAACGGTGAAACGGGCGAAAACATCATGGAATCGATATTACGAGCAACACATATCCCGGTTCGAAGGGAATCGGACTGATGAAAGTCACAATTAGATTCATTGGAAACTTGCTATTCATTCTCATTCTGCTTGCTGCATTATTTTCCTACGCGATGTTCCAAGGTGGATTTGTCAGCTGGTTCTTATTCTACAGCTACCTTCCAATCCTGCTCTATCACCTATGTCTCTTATTTTATCCATTGAATCATTGGAAAGTGAGTCGAACGCTACCGAGACGAATCGTCCAGGCAGGTGACGCGATAGATGTAACGATCCACCTGGAAAGAAAGTTTCCTCTACCGCTTTATTACGGAGTGGTGGAAGAAATTATGCCAGCAACTTGGAATAGGTTGCATCACGACTATGCATTTTTAAATGAACCGGATCATGTAACGATCGATCGCACGGTGAAAAAAATGAAAATGATCGGGTTTAAAAAGCAGCTAGAGATTTCCTACCGCTTAGAAAATCTCCCTAGAGGAGAGCTTGAGCTGCAAGGCGTACGTGTCTTCATTAGCGATGTCTTTGGATTTGTGAAAAAGGAACATATCTTTCCGGTGCAAGACGAGCTGATCGTCCAGCCGAACACAAGGGAGATTAGGCTCTTGGACCGTGCTGTCAGCTTTGAACAGGGGCAGCAAGTCGTCAATCTTTTCCAGTTAGAAAATACGAATGTTGCAACGGGTGTACGTGAATACGCTCCAGGCGACCGCTTTTCTTGGATCCATTGGAAACAGACGGCAAAAAATCAATCCGTCATGACGAAAGAGTTCGAACAAGCAAGAAGCGATAGTCTCTTCATTCTTCTTGATGCATGCATTCCTAAACGAAAAAACCCATTAGCCTTTGAAGCGAGTGTCGAACTTACTCTGTCACTCATTAAAAAACTGGAAAAAGGAACAACTAATATTGAATTATTAACAGTCGGAAAAGAAACGAAAGAATTTACGCTAAGAGAATCCAATCAGGGGAAAAGTGATATTCGCTATTACTTGACGAAGATACAGCCAGACGGAGATGGTCCTTTTTCAGGTGCTTTAAAAGAATTGATGCTGACTGAGAAGCGAATGGAGCGACTCGTGATTATCACGTCTACGGTGGACGACTTCTTCCGGCAAACGATTCAAGAGTTAAGACAGCGTACCGCACAAATTGTGATTTTTTATATTCAAGGTTCAAAGTTTATCCTGGAAAAAGAACAGGACATGATTGCCCAGATAAAAAAATCTGGAATAGCAATCCATTTATTAACGGAAAAAGAATGGCTTACAACCCCACTTGAGGTGAGTATTCGATGAACGAGCAACAGAACGTGACCAAGTCAAATATTTATAATGTCATCCTTTACCTCGGTGGGCTCGTCCTTTTTCTGGAGTGGCTTTATCCGATTGAACAGGTGACAGACACGAGCAGTATCGCGGTTTTTGTAATTTATACGATTTTTTGCTTTTTTATTTCGCTCTTGCAGTTGAAATGGTGGGCAAGCTTTTTGCTGAAAGGCTTTGGACTTTTATTCATTTTGAATGGACTTTATTTTGATATGACCTTCCTTAGCAGGGAGTGGTTGAACTATTTTTTACTGGAATTTACGATGAACGCGAATATATTTATTAGCCAGGATTGGTATTATTTAAGCCCATTATTCCGGAGTTTTCTTTTTTTACTCCTAATCTGGTTAATGAGTTACCTGCTGCATTACTGGTTTGTGCAGATGAAGCGAATTTTCTTATTCATCTTCCTGACTTTCGTCTACATTACGGTGTTGGATACATTTACACTGTATGACGCGAAATTTGCGATCATAAGAATCTTTATTATTTCTTTAGTTTCCCTCGCGATTACGAACTTTAACCGCGACCTAGAAAGAGAGAAAATATCGCTCGACCGGATTAAGCAAAAAACAAAATGGATTCTGCCTATTATGCTTACACTTGTCTTCTCCGTCTTGCTTGGCCTTGTCGCACCTAAGCTTGATCCCCAATGGCCGGATCCAGTACCGTTTCTTGAAGGTGCTGCAGAACAGGTCGGCGGTTCTGGGAGTGGTACCATACAGAAGGTTGGCTACGGGGAAGATGATTCGCAACTTGGCGGCTCCTTTATCCAGGATGATACGCCGGTTTTTCATGCGGAGACTGACCAAGATCAATATTGGCGAATAGAAACAAAAGAAATTTATACCGGAAAAGGCTGGGAATCATCTGCTGATCATGACTATATTAAACAACAAGATGGAGAAATTCATCTGGATATGTATCACGGGAACGTGGAGACCGAAGAATCGACTGCATTAATAGAGTTTCAAGAGGGACAAAATTTAAAAAAACTAGTTTATCCGTATGGGGTAAAAAAATTCATGGCACCAATGCCTAAACCAGATCTATTCCTTGATCAGATCACAGAGTCAATCGAAGCTCGTGAAAACGGGGAAACACTGAGACTTGGCTTTTATCAGCTAGCCTATGACCGGACGTCTTATTCTTTAACTGCATTACGGGAAGACCCGGGAAATGATGAAGAGGAAATGGCGGAATATCTTCATCTGCCCGATACACTTCCAAGTCGCGTTGCTGAACTTGCGGAGGAGATAACGGCAGGTTATGAGAGCCGGTATGAGAAAACACGCGCGATTGAACGCTATTTTAGCAGTCACGATTTTACGTATCAGACGACAGGAGTTGCCGTTCCGGGCGAGGATGATGATTATGTTGATCAGTTTCTCTTTGAAACACAGGTTGGCTATTGTGATAACTTCTCGACATCTATGGTCGTCTTGCTTCGGACCCTCGATATTCCGGCTCGCTGGGTGAAAGGTTTTACCGGCGGAGAGATAATTGGTGAAGGAAACCGGGATAATTATCATATTTATGAAGTGACGAATTCCAATGCCCATTCCTGGGTGGAAGTGTACTTTCCAGAGTCTGGTTGGGTTTCCTTTGAACCGACTCAAGGCTTCTCGAACTTGACGGAATTCCATGCGGATCAGGCGAATACAGATACCGAAGATTTTGATGCTTATGATGACGTACTTGACGCTCCAGAGACAGAATTACCTGAAACTGAAAGGGAACTGGAAGAAGAGGAAACAACACCAGCAATGGCTAGTCCTTCTAATCATAATTTCAGTCTTGCCTGGTGGCAGTGTGGGCTTATTGTTTTAGTAGCTCTATTGATTTTCTTCGTACTGTATAAGTACCGTTTCAATATAAAAACGAAGCTCCTAGCCATGAAACTTAATCGCAACCAGAGTCAGGAAGCATTTCAAGAAGCATATCTTCATTTACTCACGGTTCTAGATCACGAAGGAAATGAACGAAAAAATGACCAGACATTACGTGAATATGCGAAACGAGTGGATGCCCATTATGGAACAGGTGAAATGCGAATGTTGACCGCTTATTATGAACGAATGCTTTATCGTAATGAATTCAATCCGAAAGAAATGAACAAACTAAAAACCACCTGGAAAAAGTTGCTGAAAACAATTATGGGTTGACCCGATTTCCATTGGTTAGTAAAATGAGAATATTAGATAGCAGACAGGAGCAATCACAATGAAACCAAATGAATTAAATGCAGAAGAGTTTATTGAGCAAGAAGTGCAAAAGATAAAAGAGCAAGTCGGCGATCAAAAGGTGCTTTGTGCCTTGAGTGGCGGGGTTGATTCCTCTGTTGCAGCAGCGCTCGTGCATAAAGCAATCGGTGACCAACTGACATGTATCTTTGTCGACCATGGTTTATTGCGTAAAAATGAAGCGGATCAAGTGATGGAAGTTTTCGCAGAAGATTTCCATATGAATATTATCAAAGTAGATGCAAAGAATCGTTTCCTATCTAAATTAGCAGGTGTCACAGACCCAGAACAGAAGAGAAAGATTATCGGAAATGAGTTTATCTATGTATTCGACGATGAAGCTGCGAAATTAGAGGACATCGGTTTCCTTGCACAAGGAACAGTTTACACCGATATTATGGAAAGCGGAACGGATGGTTCAAAAATAATCAAATCCCATCATAATGTCGGCGGCCTGCCAGAAGAAATGGAATTTGAATTGATCGAACCGCTTAAAACATTATTTAAGCAGCAAGTCCGCGCTGTCGGAACGGCACTTGGCATCCCGGATCATATTGTTTGGAGACAGCCATTCCCAGGGCCAGGACTTGGTATCCGTGTACTCGGCGAAGTGACTGAAGAGAAGCTTGAGATTGTAAGGGAGTCTGATGCAATCTTAAGAGAAGAAATCGCAAAAGCAGGCCTTGACCGTGAAATCTGGCAATACTTTACCATCCTCCCTAACATCCGCAGTGTTGGTGTGAAAGATGGAGGACGCTCCTATGTTCATACGGTTGGCATTCGTGCCGTGAATTCAGTTGATGGTGTGACATCGGACTGGGCGAGAATTCCTTGGGACGTGCTTGAGAAGATTTCGAGTAGAATTGTGACGGAGATCGAAGAGGTTAACCGTGTAGTTTATGATGTGACGAGTAAGCCGCCATCGACGATTGAGTGGGAATAATTCACTAGAGGCATTTGAAGTGAAAACGTTGATTTGACTGCATTTCGATGGTACGTAAAATGGATGAAATGATTAAAAATGAATAGGTTCTCCGCCAAGATTCCGCCAGAGAAGATGGAGAAAAATGAGGGATATTGTGTAAAAGCAGTATCTCTTTTTTTCATTTTCACTTATTTTGAAGTCGCTGTTAATTAGGGTTTTTTGAGCATTAGTTATTTAGAGAGTGAGAATTAATCGTTTAAAATTTATTAATAAACTAGACCTTCTAGAAAAATTATCTCCGCCATAGTGTTTTTACCTTGTGAATATTTTGAGTGAAATAATATAAAATTAACTATGCTAGGTTACCGAAAATGTTAACAAATAAAGGATGAGAAATGGAAGAGGTGTATGTATCATATACAATATATAACTCTATTCTTTGCAACTAACTCCATGCATAAGTGTGTGGCGATACTACAAAGAGAAATTATATAGAAATCCTTCGTTTTAATTACTTTCATAAGCATTTCGTGTTTGTTGGGTAAGGAAAAAACTAGAAATAAAGGACGGGAAAACCACATAACCGTTTCAGTGATAATTGATCTGGGGGTGTGGGAATATAAGAGATAATTAAAAAAGAAGGATTTACCGGTAAATTTATAAAGTAGTGATGGTGATTTAAACCTTACTATGACTCCTTTGATGTTTAATGTAATAGGATTTGAATGTTGCGAAAACGATAAATTTTTTATCATTAAGTATGAGACTAAAATAAAATAATGGATTTTATTAGTTTATTTCCCTATACAATACAATTTCAATACTATATATTGTGTTTTGTTAAGAGTTTTAAACTATATATAGTTGAATGGTGATGTTAAATAAGATAGAATAATAGCAGAGATAACATTAGGAGGGAAATAAATGGTTGATATGCAAAAACACTTCACAAATTTTCATGATGAAATTAAATTAGATTACGAAGATAATTCATTGTTAAGGGATTATCGTGACCAAGTTATTAGTGGATTAGAAGATCATTTAGATATTGATCATTCATTTAGTCATTTTCTTCAAGGTAGTTATGCTATGCATACTGGAATTAAAAGTATTGATGAAAACATTGATTTTGACATTGATATAGCTTTAAGTATTGATATGAAAAGAGAGGATTGCGTTAATCCAGTCACTGCAAAAAAATGGGTGAAAGAAGCGATGGAGAAGGTATTTCCTTCAGCTGAAATAAAAATAAAGAAACCATGTGTGACCATTAGTTTTGCTGGCGATTCAAATGACGAAAATGTTCATGTAGATATAGCTATTTATGCAAATGAAGATGGAAACTACTTTTTGGCAAAAGGAAAAGAATTTAGTTCTAGGGAAAATAGATGTTGGGAAGAAGCGGATCCAAAGGAGTTGAAAGATAAGATTACTAATAGTTATGCTGATGTTGACGATAGAAAACAATTCAGAAGGTGTATTAGATATTTAAAAAGGTGGAAAGATGAGAAGTTTAATCAAGAGAATCGACCAAATGGCATTGGTATTACTGTCTCTGCATTAGAAAGTTTTTATCCTTATTCTGTTACAGATGCGTTTTCAGGAAAGAAAACATACAATGATTTAGATGCTCTAGATAACTTTGTAAAGAATATGTTAAACAGTTTTTCCGAAACCTATAATTTTGAAGAGGATACATGGTATTCAAGGTTAAAGGTTTACCTTCCAGTTAAACCTAGAACAGATATATATGAACAGATGACTGATAAGCAGATGAATGATTTCAAAGATAAACTTAAAAATTTATCAGAAGATCTGGAGTATGCTAAAAATACATTAGATGAACATGAAGCAACTAAAAGAATGAATAAACATTTTGGGGATGATTTTATTATAGTTTCTGAAGAAGAGGTTGTTTCAAAAGCGGAAAGCAATGCGTTTGTTTCAGATTATCCAAGTGCTTAGGTGATATAATGTTGGATGAATATATTGAGTTATTAAAAGAGAAATTAAGTAATGTTAGACAAGCAGATGACACGAGTATTTTAGGAGAATATTCAAGCCGTAATGGAAAGGTTATAGTTTTGAAAATTACCTTACCTAAATTATTTCCGGTAGTGCTCCCCAAAATTTTCATTCAAAATATAGAGGAATTAAAAATATTTATTCCACATGTTGAACAAAATGGATTTGTTTGTTTTTCAACAGAGAACAACATTTTATTTGATAGAACAACGCCAAAAACATTAGTTTTAGCTTCTTTAATGAAAGCGATAGAAACAATAGAATCTGGGGTTTCAAAGACTAACATTTCAGACTTTAGGAAAGAGTTCGTTGCGTTTTGGGATGCACAAAAAGACATAAATTATGTGAGTAATTTCGTTCGTCCTGATAATTCAATTAAGTCTATTGATGTTCTTAGTGATGGTGAACATTTGATTGTATGTGATAAGCTAGATGACGGATATATTCCTGATGAAATTGAGAGGTTTTATCCAAACAAAATTCAGCGGATATCTTCGATAGACGCTCTTTTTATACCTTTAAGAGACAATAATAATGTTTTGCCTCCAAACCCAAGACAAGGTTGGAGTAAGAAGCAACTAAAAGCAATTATTACTAAAAACTTATCTCAATCCAATAAAGTATTTTTTAATAAATGGATTCAGTTAAAAAATAGCAAAAACGGTAAAATAATTCTATTGAGTATTCCAATCGAAGAAAATAATGATATTATTATAGGTGTTTTTTTGAAAACTAGAAATACTTCTTTTAAAAAATTTACGGGAAATATTACACCGCTATTAGTGAAGAGACTTGATTTAGAATATTTACTTGAAAGAACAAGTGGAGACCATAGTTTTATTAATTTAAATATTGCTTTAGTTGGAGCGGGGTCAGTCGGAAGTAAAGTTGCGTCGGAGTTGTCAAAGTTTGGAATTAGAAAAATGACTATTATTGATCCAGATATATTTTCAGTTGATAATCTGTATCGACATTCGCTTGGAGTTAGTAGTTTTCATGGGAAAAGTAAGGGTATATTTAAGTGCGAGGCATTAGCAGAATGCTTGGAAAAAGATTCACCATATCTAACTGTGGAATATGAAGCAATGAATGTGTTAGACATTTTAGAGAAGGAAGAAAATTATTTTGATACATTTGATTACATCTTTATTTGTATAGGGGATACTATGACAAGCTTACAATTAAACCAATTGTTCTCTATGAGAAAATATAGAGCTTTTTATTCATGGGTAGAACCTTTAGGTATTGGAGGTCATTCTTTATATATAGATTATTCAAGGCAAGGATGTTATGAATGCCTATACACTGATCCAATTACAGGGAATTTGATTCCCAACAGAGCATCTCTTGCAGAAGAAGGGCAACAGTTTGAAAGGAACTTAGCTAGTTGTAGATCTGCTTTTATCCCCTATGGTTCATTGACTTCCAGTCGTGGTGCCTTAGAAGTTGTTGAACTATTTCAAAAAGCGGTTTATAAAGAGGTAGAGAATGGTATTAAGACTTGGTTTGGAGAAACATCTACTTTTGAGTCTAAAGGTTATAGATTTAGTCAAAGGTATTTTAGTTTAAATAAAATAAATAGCTATCAGTCGAATTTTATAAATAATAAATGTAAAATTTGTGGGGTATGCCATGATCATTTTTGAGAATTATCATTTAGCTGTTGAGTTAACTTCTCAAGTTGAGAATCTTTTTAAGGGGTATATTCAGATTGATTCTGAAATGTGTGAATCCGGGGGTGTCCTTATGGGAAAAAGGCTGAAGAATGGAAATATTATCATTACTGATGTAACTTTACCACAACCGGAAGATGAATGTAGTCGTAATTTCTTTAAAAAGAATAGAATTATTCATCAACAGCTATCTGATGAAATATGGGTGAATAGTGAGAAAAAAATTATTTGTATTGGTGAGTGGCACACACATCCAGAGGGCATACCATCTCCATCGAGTGTAGATAAAATTAGCTGGATACGTAATGTAAAAAAACAAAATGATGAGAATAACTATATTTTTATTATTGTAGGCATAAATACAATCAATGCTTGGAGTTGTAATAAAAGTTTTAAAATAACTAAAATGGAAAGGATCATGGAAATTGAAGGTCTTTAAATCAAAAATTATTATTCAAATTATTCTAATTATCCTACCGTTTTTAGCTACTCCCATTGTGGTATATTATAATAGCCAAGCATTTAATGGGATAAAGAACATTTTAATTAAAAAATATTTTTCCGATATTATAACAGATGTGGAAATTATAATATCTTCATTGAAAATTAATAGTAATATTGTAGTAATAGCTATTTCAATGGTATTGTCCTATTTATTGTTAGTTAAGTTTCGGGCATGGAATCAAAACAAATATGTAAACAAGGGTAATAATTACATTGATTGTTCTTATGCATATTTTTTTATAGCGGGAAGAATATTGAATTATAGTAAAATAAATTTAGTTAGAATTCCAATTTGGCTTCAATACTCTATCATAATAGCTGATACCTTTGATCAAATTATATATAGCGAAGATTTAGACATAGATAGTAATGAAGCAAGTGTCAAGATATTTGATAATAACAAAGACTTTTCAAAAGTAAATTTAGTGATAGAGGATACGTACACTATTTCAATTGAGCAGATACCTGAAGCAAAAAGAGATTTTCCTTTAATAATAATCAGCAGAGCCAATGTTGATGGTAGAGTAAGAAAATATAGTAAAAGTCTTGTGAACTTAGTTTTAAAGAAGGTATATGAATATGAAAATGAATTAAGTGAATTAAATATATATGCGACTACAAATACCAAACATAATTATGAAATTGCTGAGAAATGCTTTAAGACAGGGAATAGATCTTCTAATTATAAATTAAAAATATATCAACAGAGTTCTGAAGGCAAAAGGATGTTTACCACTCCTTATTCCATTAAGAAATAAACTTCAGAATTATTATATCTTATATTGTTTTGCTATTAGGTCAAATTGAAATCTTTGAAGGGAAACTTAGTATTCTTCGTTAGCATATTTACATCAAGATCTCTATATTTGTTTCTTTAATTTTTTACAATCGTTATTATTACAAAGTTAGAAAAAAATGATTCTAAATATTGATAAATATACCATTAATCACATCAAAATCGTCATTTAAACGGCATCTACCGATAGATGGCGTTTTTTTGTTGTGAGAATTTAGGAGTGATTAATTATGAGTCCCTTTTATTCCCGTTCCCCTCCTATTTCTTTAGTTTGTTATTTTTGCACATAAATAAAACTAAAACAAAGAAAAGAGGTATGTATCGTGGAATTAAAATATGTCATTCCAAATATGGAAAAAACGTTTGGGAATTTAGAATATGCTGGTGAAGGTAAAGTGGAACAACGTCGTATTAATGGGCGCATGACAACATTGTCACGCAGTTACAATCTGTATTCTGATATTCAACGTGCAGATGATATTGAGGTGATCTTGCCACAAGAAGCTGGAGAGAAATTCTTTGAACATGAAGAAAAAGTGAAGTTGGTTAATGCTAGAATTACCGCAGAAGGATATAAAATTGGTGATCGTGGTTTCACAAATTATATTTTACATGCAGACGACATCGTCAAAGCATAAGGAGGAAAAAACATGAGATTAGCAGAAGGAATTGTCATTGATAAAGAAAAGACATTCGGATTATTAAAATTTTCGTCATTACGTCGGGAAGTGTTTTTGCAAAATGAAGATGGGACAGTATCAACGGAAGTAAAAGAACGCACCTATGATTTAAAGTCTCGTGAACAAGGTCGTATGATTCAAGTGAGTATTCCTGCTTCCGTTTCCTTAAAAGAATTTGATTATAATGCAGAAGTCGAAATCATTAATCCTGTCGCAGATACCGTCGCAAATGCAACTTTTCGTGGGGCAGATGTGGATTGGTATATCAAGGCAGATGATTTAATTTTAAAAGGGAAAACAGCGTCGCCAGGCACTAACACTCAAAAATCTACTTCACCCAAAGATAAATAATGAAATTTTACCGAAAAAGAGGGAAGCGAATTCGACCGAGTGACGCATCCCTCTTTTTTCAATTTATTTTCTTTGGATTGTTTGGTGTATGGCTTGTTTGCTTTATCCCTTTTCATGTAAAGTTTTTACTTTCTACAACGTGGGAATTTGATCCATTTCAAACTCAATTTGTAAGTATGTACGGATTCACTTCACTAATCATTAGTTTGGTTATGGTGGCAATAAGTGCATTTGTTTATTATCGATATCGTTACAACCATCTAAAACAGTTGATGCATCGACAAAAGCTCGCAAAGATGATTTTAGACAATCAATGGTATGAAACAAAACAAGTGATAAATGAAGGTCTTTTCAAAGATATCCCATCTAGTAAGGCAAAGGAAAAAATCAGTCATTTTCCAAAGATGTATTATCGGTATGAAAAAGGCCTGATTCATATTCAAGTAGAAATAACACTTGGTAAATATCAAGAGCCATTGTTAAATTTAGAAAAGAAGTTAGAAAGTGGCTTGTACTGCGAGTTAGTATCAAAAGAATTACATGATTCCTATGTAGAATACGTCCTGTTTTACGATATGGTTGCGAACCGTATTTCGATTGAAGAAGTCATTGCACAAAATGGCAGCTTAAAGCTCATGAAGGCAATGGATTGGGAATATGATCAGCTTCCACATATGTTGATTGCTGGCGGAACAGGTGGTGGTAAAACGTATTTTATCCTTACATTGATTGAAGCACTGTTAAAAACCAATGCGAAGTTATATATTTTAGACCCCAAAAATGCCGATTTAGCCGATCTAAGTACTGTCATACCTGATGTATATTATAAAAAGGAAGACATGATGGCATGTATTGACCAATTTTATGAAGCGATGATGGCTCGGAGTGAAGAAATGAAACAAATGCAAGGATATAAAACAGGAGAAAACTATGCTTATTTGGGTTTAGCTCCTCACTTTTTAGTTTTTGACGAATACGTAGCTTTTATGGAAATGCTCGCCTCTAAAGAGAGTACAGCGGTATTAACAAAACTAAAACAGATTGTCATGTTAGGACGTCAAGCTGGATTCTTTCTTATTCTCGCGTGTCAGCGGCCAGATGCAAAATATTTAGGGGATGGGATTCGTGATCAATTTAATTTTCGTGTTGCTTTAGGAAGAATGTCCGAACTTGGATATGGCATGATGTTTGGAGTGCGCCCGTATGGGCATGTCAATGAATGTGTATTGACAACACACTAGGGTTGAAGATACGAAAAGTTTTACCCTATTAACAACCAACTTATCTGGAATGGAAACTGACCAGGGAGTGTAGCATGTTGGTAAAGCCATAAGTTAGATGAACTATCCATCTAAGACTGAATCGGCAAGTTAAAACTATGAAAACGAGGATGAAAGCTATACTGCTTGAATGGTAGTCTGTCGGGGGCAATCATCCCTATAACGGAACGATAGATATATACGTTATATCGAAATGGATAGAATCGGTAGAGCCAAAGTCGATTTTATACGTATCTCCATTTCTTCGACCACGGTATAAGTGGCATACAGATGAAACACACATCCGACATTTTATAAAGTCAGTCATTACATGTACTAAACGGGGATTGCCTAAGTCAGAACGCTTGAAATAAGCTATGTGCAATCCTGTATAACAGGGATAAATTTCAAGAGTAAAATCAAGAAAGATGGCACTGAATATCTGATAAGGTAACGGAGATTCCGTAGTAGTCAGAGCTGGGGAAAGCCTAGTACAGGGCGAAGGGAATCAGCTTATTCTGTTTAAAATGACAAAGGAAGGAGCGTGAGGCTTCATGAGAAGTCCTGAAATTATTTTAGACAATCTAATGAAATGTGCAAAGAAAGAAGATTACAAGTTTGAAAGGCTCTACCGTAACTTGTACAACCCGAAATTCTATTTAATGGCGTATAGCAAGTTAGCGCCTAATAGTGGAAATTTAACGGAGGGTGTCAATTCAGAAACGATAGATGGATTCAGCATGGAACGGGTTGATAAATTGATTCAGCAATTAAAAAATGAAAAATACCAACCTCGCCCTGCTCGAAGAGTCTATATTCCAAAGAAAAATGGGAAGCAACGCCCGTTAGGAATTCCATCTTTCAATGACAAACTAGTACAAGAAGTGATTCGCTTACTGTTGGAAGCAATCTATGAGCCAAATTTTCAAACTACTTCGCATGGTTTTAGACCGAACCGCAGTTGTCACACAGCACTTACAGAAATATCTACAACATTCACGAGCAGTAGATGGTTTATTGAAGGAGATATTCGTGGTTTCTTCGATAATATAAACCATCAAATAATGATTCGGTTGTTGGAGAAGAAAATCAATGACGATAAATTCATTCGTTTAATATGGAAATTTCTTAAAGCGGGTTACGTAGAAGACTGGAAGTTTCACAAAACGTATAGTGGAACACCTCAAGGCGGTATCATTTCTCCTGTGCTTTCTAACATTTACCTCCATGAATTAGATTCGTATATAGAGAAATATAAATCTAAATTTAACATCGGAAAGGTAAAGAAAAAAAGTCTAGAATATAAAAGACTTGAGGGCAGAATGTACTGGTGGAGAAGGAAAATGAAAACGCTAGAACTTCAATCGGATGAGAGAAAACACATTGCATTAAAACTCAAAGAAATGAGTAAGCAACTCACTTCTCTCCACTATTCCGAACCGATGGACCCTAAATATAAACGATTGAAATATGTAAGATACTGTGATGACTTCATTATTGGAATCGTTGGTTCTAAAGAAGATGCACAAGCAGTCAAAAATGACTTAGAACAGTTCCTGCGGAAAGAATTAAAAATTGAACTATCAAGAGAAAAGACATTAATTACCCACACCAATAAGTTCGCCAAATTTCTAGGATATAACATCACAATTTCAAGAGATCAAACACTTCGTAAAGACTCAAAAGGAGTTAAAAAACGATACTACTCTTATAATTGTAAGCTCTATACGCCAAAAAACGCTTGGGTCGATAAATTAAAGTCACTTGGCGCATTGCGAATCAAAAAAGATGGTACATGGCAACCAATGCATAGACCTGAATTGTTATATCTTAGCGATTTAGAGATACTGAGCATTTATAATGCGGAGATTCGAGGATTATATAATTATTATGCTCTCTCCTATAATACGAATGTTTTTAATAAATTTTTGTATGTAATGAAATATAGTATGTACAAGACTTTTGCGAACAAATACAAATCCTCTATTAGCAAAATTTTAAAGAAATATAAGAGGAATGGTGTGTTTACAGTTCAATATGAAACGAAAGCAGGAACACAATCGAGAGTACTGTACAATGAAGTTTTCTCACGCAAAAAGTCAATCGAGATTTCCCGTCAAGTAGACAATCTCCCAGAAGTCAATATTTACAGAGGAAGAACAGAATTGACACAGAGACTATTAGCCAATCAATGTGAATGGTGTGGAACGAAACAAGGAAGTATGGAAGTTCACCACATCAAAAAATTAAAAGATTTAAAAGGTAAGGCTAAGTGGGAGAAAAATATGATTGCACGGCGTAGAAAAACTTTAGTATTATGCCATGAATGTCATGTGAAGTTGCACAAAGGACAATTAGATTGAATAAGTGGAAAGCCGTATACATCGAGAGGTGTACGTACGGTTTGGAGGGGAGTATTTGGAAACCTACCATAGTAATATGGCAAGGCGCTGGGTGCTTACCCTACAGCGACGTCCAAAAACAATTTTTCTTAAAACAGATCAAAGGACGTGGCTATGTCGATAAAGGGGATAATGTCATTACCGAATTTTACACACCACTTGTACCAAAGGGTCATGACTTTTTAAAAGAGATAGAGAAACTTGCTCCATAAAGGCTGCCCAGTGCGGCGGCGTGCGAAGCGTAAGCCGCTGTGCTGGGCAAAGCCTGCGTGGCGACAGCCACGCTTTACCCCCCGTTTCTAACAGGGGGGTAGAAAAACAATAAGAAACTGTTTCAAAAGTACAGAAACCCTGATGTATCAAGGGTTTAGGTCATATTACGAAGATGTCAGCTTTTAGTCCTTAGTTGACATCTTTTTTCTGTTGGGAGGAATGCACATGAATAAAGTACCTTGGTATCAACAATTAAAAGAAAAACGATTAGCATATGGCGTATCGCAAAATAAATTAGCGGTACATGTAGGAATTTCAAGGCAATATATTAGTGAAATTGAAAATGGAAAAATGACACCGACTCAAACCTTACAAAATGCGATGTTCGATATTTTAGAACAATTTAATCCAGAAGCACCACTTGAAATTTTATTTGATTACGTGCGAATACGTTTTTTAACAACAAACCCGAAGCCAGTTATTGAAGAAATTTTACGATTGAAAATGGAGTATATGATTCATGAAGACTATGCATTTTATTCTTATATGGAACAATATGTCTTTGGAGACATTGTTGTAATGGTTTCGCCAGATGAAGATAAAGGTTGTCTGCTAGAACTCAAAGGTAAGGGGTGCCGTCAATTTGAAAACTTTTTATTAGCCCAGCAACGTACATGGTTTGACTTTTTTATGGATGTATTCCGTGTGAATGGTGTCTTTAAACGAGTTGACCTAGCAATCAATGATAAAACAGGCATATTGGATATTCCATTTTTAACGAACAAATGTCGAAATGAAGAATGTATCTCCGTTTTTCGTAGCTTTAAAAGTTACCGTTCTGGTGAATTGGTTCATGGCGAAGAAAAACGAGATATGGGAAATACGTTATATATTGGCTCTTTAAAAAGTGATGTATATTTTTGTGTGTATGAAAAAGATTACGAACAGTATGTAAAACATGGAGCATCCCTTGAAGATACAGACATTAAAAACCGTTTTGAAATTCGATTAAAAAATAATCGTGCGTACCATGCGGTTGTTGATTTGATGACATATGAGGATGCGGGACGAACAGCTTTTTCCATCATTAATCGGTATATTCGGTTTGTCGATAAAGATGAGAAAAAACGACGAAGTAGTTGGCCAATGAATTCGGAGTGGCAACGTTTTTTAGATTTAGGTGAAAACAGAAAAATTTATTTAACAACAAAACCTGAGCCTTATACATTTGGTAAAACACTTAGATGGTTGGCTCGACAAGTAGCTCCTACATGGAAACTAGCAACTAAACTAGATGAGATCAATCAAACAACTGTGATTAAAGATATGTTAAATCAAGCAAAGTTAACCAAACGTCATCAACAATTATTGATGCAACAGGCACTTGAAACAGAGGATGTCATTAAATGATAGATTGGAGGACTTCCATGAAACTATTAAAATATATTGTTATTACAATCCTAGGTGGTATCGTTTTATGGTTTATCGAATGTTTGCGTCAAGTGACAAAATATTAGAACGTGAAAGGAGAAATGTAAGATGAATTTTGGACAAAATTTATACAACTGGTTTTTAAGTAATGCACAGTCTTTAGTCTTAATGGCGATTGTAGTAATTGGTATTTATTTAGGATTTAAGCGTGAATTTTCTAAACTGATTGGATTTTTAATTGTTGCTTTGGTTGCAGTAGGGTTGGTCTTTAATGCAAGTGGAGTGAAAGATGTATTGTTAAACTTGTTTAATCGAATTATAGGGGCTTAAATTATACCGTTTTTTGCGGAAGATAAGTGATCTTCTTATGTTCTGTAAAAAAAATGGTGCACCAAACGGTAGTGCGGTAGGGGTGAATGAGCATACTTTGTGTATCAGCAGATAAAGAGTTGCTGTTTTTTTATATCTTTTTTTAGAAAAGTGGTGATTTTCTATGAGGATGCAAGTTTTCATTGTAAATGTTGATCGATATAAAGAAGAACAAATCAGGGGAGCGTGGTTTGAACCGCCAATTGATTTTGAAGAAATGAAAGAATGTATTGGGTTGGATGATGAATACAAAGAATACGCTATTTTTGAATATGATTTACCTTTTGAGATAGAAGAAACTACACCTGTTTCCGAAATCAATCGAATATGTGAAGCAATTGGTGACATTGAAGGTTCCCCTTTATATGATGTTCTTTCTGAAGTTCAGCGTCAGTGGTTTGGTAGTATTACAGAATTGATAGAACATATGGATGAAATTATCTATTATCCAAATAGTGAAAGTATGATTGATGTTGCAAAGATATTTATAGAAGAAAGTGTCAATATCCCTTCACGTTTACAAGAGTATATGGACTATGAAGCTTATGGTCGTTATCTTGAAGATACGGGAAATTTTATGATGACATCACGGGGGATTTTTGAATATAAACGATAAATGAAAAAGTGTATCTATCAGTAAAATCCTTTTGGAAAGGAGGTCATTAAATGGACATGCAAGTATATATCGCCAATCTCGGAAAATATAATGAAGGCGAATTGGTTGGTAGCTGGTTTACCCCACCAATCGATATGGAAGACGTCAAAGAACGCATTGGCTTAAATAGTGAATATGAAGAATATGCCATACATGATTATGAATTGCCATTTGAGATTGGTGAATACACTCCAATCTCTGAGATCAATCGGTTATGTGCGATGGTAGAAGAATTAGAAGGATCGCCGATTTATCATGAACTATCTGAAATTCAAGGCTACTGGTTTGATAGTTTGGAAGAATTGCTAGAAAATCAAGATGATATTATCTGTTATGCAGATTGTGAAGATATGGAAGATGTGGCTCGTTACTATGTGGAAGAAACGGGTATGCTTGGTGAAGTGCCTACTAATTTACAGAACTATATTGATTATCAATCACTTGGGAGAGATTTAGAAATAAACGGGAGTTTTCTTGTTACATCACATGGTGTATTTGAATATGTTGGATAAGTAAATATAAAAATGTGAAAACAGTCTGTGTTCATGCAGGCTGTTTTCTTCTTTGGAAGGAGAACCTATGAAAAAATTAAAAAGTTATACACGTATTTGGTCGGTTGAAAAAGTGATTTATGCAATTAATGATTTTCGTTTACCCTTCCCCGTCACCTTTAATCAAATGTCGTGGTTTGTAATTTGTTTACTACTCGTCATGTTACTTGGGAATCTTCCCCCACTCTCATTGATTAATGGAGCGTTATTAAAATATGTGGGAATTCCTGTTGGCTTAACATGGTTTATGAGTCAAAAAACATTCGATGGCAAAAAGCCATATAGCTTTTTGAAATCCGTCATTACTTACTTTCTTCGTTCTAAAGTGACTTATGCAGGGAAACCAATCAAATTACAACAAGTGAAAATGAATGAAAATATTACAGCTGTGAGGAGTGAACTGCATGCGTTATCCGATTAAATATATAGAAAATAATCTTGTCTTCAATCATGATGGCGAATGTTTTGCTTATTATGAATTGCTTCCCTACAATTATTCTTTTTTATCGTCAGATGAAAAAGTTCAAGTGCATGATCACTTTCGCCAATTGATTGCACAAAATCAAGATGGAAAAATTCATGCCCTACAAATTAGTACGGCTAGTAGTATTCGTTCTGTTCAAGAGCGTAGCAAAGACTTAGTTACTGGAAGGTTAAAAGATGTTGCTTATGCACGAATTGATGATCAAACGGAAGCACTTGTTTCGATGATTGGGGAACATCAAGTAGACTATCGCTTCTTTATTGGTTTTAAGCTGCTCTTGAATGAAGAGGAAGTTAGTGTGAAATCAATGGGGAAATCAATTAAAAATTCACTATCTTCTTTTGTCCGTGATGTGAACTATTATTTAATGGGTGATTTTGTTTCTATGCCTCATGATGAAATGAGACGTTTCTCTAAAATGGAGTCTTTGCTACAAAACAAAATTTCAAGACGTTTTAAAATACGTCCTTTAGAGAAAAATGATTTTGGGTATTTGGTTGAACATCTACATGGTCAATCAGATGTTGCATATGAAGAATATGATTATGTACTTCCACTGAAAAAATTAAAACATGAAACTTTAGTGAAGCGCTATGACATTATCAAACCGACACGTTGTTTAATAGAAGAAAATCAGCGGTATTTAAAAATCGAACAAGAAGAACAAACAATATATGTTGCTTATTTTACGA
Organism: Oceanobacillus sp. HCA-5259; assembly: GCF_037892815.1. NCBI lineage: Bacteria > Bacillati > Bacillota > Bacilli > Caryophanales > Bacillaceae > Oceanobacillus > Oceanobacillus sp. HCA-5259. The sequence continues at coordinate 28,911 of NZ_JBBKBV010000015.1, forward strand.
TTAATTCGATTGTTGGAGATTTGGAGTTTCCATCGGATGAAATTTTTTATTATCAACAGCAACAATTCACATTCCCCATTGATACATCCATGAATGTGGAAATTGTGACGAATAAAAAAGCATTATCGACTGTGCGCAATAAGAAAAAGGAATTAAAAGATTTAGATAATCATGCGTGGAAATCTGATAACGAAACTGGTAGTAATGTGTTAGAAGCCCTGGAACAAGTGAATGAACTAGAAGATGTACTTGATCAAAGTAAGGAGTCGATGTACAAGTTAAGTTATGTCATCCGAGTTTCCGCTTCTACTTTAGACGAACTGAAACAACGATGTAATGAAGTGAAAGATTTTTATGACGATTTAAACGTGAAACTTGTTCGCCCATTTGGCGATATGATTGGGTTACACAGTGAATTTATTCCCGCTAGTAAACGATATATGAATGATTATATTCAATATATAACTTCCGACTTTCTTGCAGGACTTGGATTTGGGGCAACTCAAATGCTTGGCGAAACGGAGGGGATTTATTTTGGTTACAACTTAGATACAGGAAGAAATGTATATCTCAATCCTAGTTTAGCGAGTCAAGGGGTCAAGGGTTCAGTCACCAATGCGCTTGCTTCTGCTTTCTTAGGCTCACTTGGTGGTGGGAAATCTTTTTCAAATAACCTACTTGTATATTATGCGGTTCTTTTCGGTGGACAAGCCCTTATCGTTGATCCAAAGGCGGAACGAGGAAATTGGAAAGAAACATTACCAGAAATGACACATGAAATTAATGTGGTCAATTTATCAAGCGATGACAAAAATAAAGGTTTACTTGATCCGTATGTCATCATGAAAAAGAAAAAGGATTCGGAAAGCCTAGCAATTGATATTCTTACCTTTCTGACAGGTATCTCTAGTCGTGATGGAGATAAATTCCCTGTATTACGACGGGCCATTCGTGCGGTTAGTCAACAAGAGGAACGCGGGTTACTTCTTGTTATCCAGGAACTTAGAAGTGATCCGAATCCATTAGCACGTCCTATCGCCGATCATATTGAAAGTTTTACGGATTATGACTTTGCTCACCTTCTGTTTTCAGATGGAGCGGTTAAAAATTCGATTAGTTTGGAAAAACAGTTAAATATTATTCAAGTAGCTGATTTAGTATTGCCCGATGCAGAAACGGGTTTTGAGGAATATACGACGATGGAATTACTTAGTGTTGCGATGTTAATTGTTATTTCTACTTTTGCATTGGATTTTATCCATTCTGATCGAAGTGTATTTAAAATTGTTGATTTAGATGAAGCTTGGAGCTTTTTACAAGTCACACAAGGAAAAACATTGTCTAACAAACTAGTAAGAGCTGGACGTGCCATGAATGCGGGTGTTTACTTTGTTACTCAGAATGCAGATGATTTAACGGATGAGAAATTGAAAAACAATATCGGTGTGAAGTTTGCCTTTCGTTCTAGGGATATTAATGAAATCAAAAAAACATTAGAATTCTTCGGCGTCGATAAAGAAGATGAAGGCAATCAAAGGCGACTTCGTGAACTAGAAAACGGCCAATGCTTGATTCAAGATTTATATGGGCGTGTGGGGATTATTCAAGTCCACCCTGTCTTTGAAGATTTATTTGATGCCTTCGATACTCGCCCACCTACAAATGAGAAAGAGACGAGGTGATGATGTGAAGAAACGGCAATTGAAAAAAGTGATTTTAACGGTAGTACTCATTGGTGTTGCCGTTTTTCTATGTCTACTATTACTTGGTACATTTGCACAAGCTGCGGGATTGGTAGATGATACGGTATCAGAAGATAACTTATATTCCATTTATCCATTAGATCATTACCAACTTGATTTTTATGTCGATACAGGTTGGGATTGGCTGCCGTGGAACTGGAATGATGGAATTGGTAAACAAGTCATGTATGGACTCTATACGATTACCAACTTCATTTGGATAATAAGTCTATATTTATCAAATGCGACAGGCTACTTAATCCAACAAGCCTACTCCCTTGATTTTATATCCCAAACAGCAGATGCGATTGGAAAGAACATGCAAACATTAGCGGGGATTACGGCAAGTGGGTTCAGTAGTTCGGGATTTTATGTTGGTTTCTTGCTTCTGTTTATTTTAGTCATTGGGATTTACGTGGCTTATACAGGATTAATGAAACGAGAAACAACAAAAGCGATTCGAGCGATTATGAATTTTTTAGTCGTATTTCTCTTATCAGCTTCTTTTATTGCTTATGCGCCAACCTATATTACAAAAATCAATGATTTTTCAGCAGATATTAGTGAAGCAAGCTTAGATTTAGGAACAAAAATATTAATGCCAAGCTCAACTAGTCAAGGAAGAGATAGTGTCGATATGATACGGAACAATCTCTTTTCTATTCAAGTAGAGCAACCATGGATGTTGTTACAATTTGATGATTCAGATAAAGAAACGGTTGGGGAAGATCGCGTTGATACGCTAGTTTCGATTAGTCCAGATTCCAATAACGGAAAAGATCGTGAAAGTGCTGTAAAAACCGAAATTGAAGATCATGACAATAAAAATTTAACGATTACGAAGACCACGACACGTTTAGGCATGGTCTTCTTTTTATTTCTATTTAACATAGGAATATCCATTTTCGTATTTCTGTTATCGGGTATTATGATTTTCTCGCAAATTCTATTTATTATTTATGCGATGTTTTTACCGATTAGCTTTCTATTATCCATGATTCCAACTTTTGAAAACATGGGAAAACAAGCCATTATGAAATTGTTTAATGTGATTATGCTACGTGCAGGCATTACGTTAATTATTACCGTTGCTTTTAGTATTTCATCTATGTTGTACAGTTTAACAACGAGTTATCCATTTTTCTTAATTGCCTTCTTACAAATTGTGACGTTTGCAGGCATTTACATGAATCTTAGTAACATCATGAGTATGTTCAGTTTACAAAGCAATGATTCACAAAACGTTGGGCGTAAAGTGATGCGTCGTCCTTATCGAATGTTTAATCGTGGGGGGCGTAGATTGCAACGTAATATTACGCGAACACTTGCAGGGGCTACTGCAGGGGCGACGGCTGGCGCATTAATTGGTCAGTCTAAAAAAACAAAAGGAAGTTCATCCCCTCTCCGTCCATTACAACGGCCCACATCGTCACCTAAAAAGAATCAAGAAAAATCAAACGAACAGACGAATCAAACTTCATTAAGTCAGAAGTTTGGTCAAGTAACTGGAAAGGTACTTGGTGCAAAAAACCAGGTTAGAGCAAATATTCAACACAGAAAAGAACAATTGGTTGATTTCCCGACGAATACAAAATATGCGGTCATGCAAGGGAAAGAACAATTTAAAAAACCAGTTCACGATTTTAAACAAGGTGTGGTGCAATCGAAGGAACAAAGAGAAAAAGCAGCAAAAGAACGTTCAGTAAAGCATCGGCAAACAATTGCAGATAGGCGACGAGCATTGGATAAAAAACGTGCAGCTTCTCGTGAGCGGTCTACTCATACACGACCAGTTACTCAAAGAGAACCTATTGTAGGAAAAATTATACAGCAACAAAAGACATCATCTAACGAACAAGAGATGCATAATCAAATTGAACAGTCGCAGGCACAAAGAAAAAGAACAACTTCTAAAGAACGTCCTCGAATGGAAAATAAGCAAGAAATACGAAAAGTCATGAAGCATGTAGGTAAACCAATCAAAGTGTTGAAGAAAAGACAGCTTCAGAAACGTTCCGTGCCTAAAAATAGGAGGGAACGTCAATGAAGGTCATGCGCCTAAAAATAATGCTCATTACGTATGGAGTAGGCTTTCTACTCTTTTTTGGATTGTTGGTTTTTGTAGCACTTTTTATTTCTAATGAAGATGATTCATTAGGAGGAAATTATTCTGACATGGATGGCGGTGGAAGTGTTTCCGTGTCGGCAGAAGTATTAAAACATCGCTCAATGGTAGAGAAATATGCGAAAGAATATGGCGTTAGTGAATATGTGTCAACATTACTCGCAATTATGGAAGTGGAAAGTGGAGGAAGATTAATTGATGTGATGCAATCCAGTGAATCGATGGGGTTACCACCAAATACGTTAGATTCGGAAGAAGCATCCATAAAGCAAGGAGTAAAATACTTTGCTGATTTAATTCAATCCGCAGAATCTAAAGGAGTGGATGGAAATACGATTATTCAAGCTTATAACTATGGCGGTGGTTTCATTGATTATGTTGCACAAAGAGGAAAAAAATATAGTTTTGATTTAGCACAAAGCTTTGCGAAAGAACATTCAGGTGGAAGTAAAACGACTTACTCTAACCCAATTGCGGTAAAAAAGAACGGTGGTTGGCGATACCTGTATGGCAACATGTTTTATGTCGATCTAGTCAATCAATACTTTCACTCCCCACAATTTGATGGTGACCTTGTGCAACTAGTGATGGATGAAGCCTTGAAGTACGAAGGCTATCCTTATGTATTTGGTGGGGACAATCCAAACACTTCTTTTGATTGTAGTGGACTTACACAATGGAGTTACCAAAAGGCTGGCGTTAATTTACCAAGAACAGCACAACAACAATATGACTTTACAGAACATATCCCTTTATCGGAAGCAAAACCGGGTGATTTAGTATTTTTCCATTCAACTTATAATGCTGGAACGTATGTTACTCATGTTGGTATTTATCTTGGAGATAACCAGATGTACAACGCAGGCGATCCGATCGGTTATGCAGATTTAACAACTGCCTATTGGCAAAAGCATCTAATTGGAGCTGGACATATTAAACAATAGAAGGGGTTGGAATAGATGAAAAACATCTTTAGGAAAAGTGGAAAGCAAACGGTCGAAACAAAACCGTCAAAAATAAAAGTAAAAAATATTGGAATGCGTAAGAAATCAGTGATAGTTTTGTGGATTGTATTAATCAGTAGTCTTGTTTTTGGTATATATAAGAATTTTACGGCAATTGATCAACATACAGTTCATGAAAAAGAAGTGATTGAAACAAAGCTTATAGACACAAATGCGATTGAAAGCTTTACGAAAAACTTTGTGAGAGATTACTATGCATGGCAAAATAATAAAGATTCTATTGAACAAAGAGAAGAAAAGTTAAGCCTTTATCTAACAGAAGAATTGCAAGCCTTAAATACCGATACAGTAAGAGCAGACATTCCTACTAGTTCGAGTGTCAGTAATATTGATATTTGGTCGGTATCACAAGAAGATGACGATACTTATGCGGTCGTTTATACAGTAGAGCAAAAAATTACGGAGGATAAGAATAACGAAAAGACCAGTTCCACCTATCGAATCTTACTTCATCAAGATAGCATGGGAAACTTAGTTATTACCCAAAGTCCTACCTTATGGAATGTGTCGAAAAAGTCAGATTATGAACCGCAGCAACCTGAGAGTAATGGTACAGTAGATTCTGATAAGGTGCAAGAAGTAACGGAGTTTTTGGAGACATTTTTTACGTTTTATCCGACTGCGACGGATAAAGAACTTGCTTATTATGTAAAAGATCAAGCTTTGCCATTAATTAATCAAGGGTATGTCTTTTCTGAATTAATCAATCCTGTATTTAAAGAAAAAGAAAACCAAATAAAAGTTTGGATTACAGTTAAATATTTAGATGAGACAACCAAAGCAATACAATTTTCACAGTATGAATTGATTTTAGAGAAAGATAGGAACTGGATGATCGTAGAATGAAAATAATCTAGTACATTTATTTGTATAAAAACATACCATTTATTTTTTAAAAAATAAGTGGTGTGTTTTGTCATACTTTTCACAACCCTATAGCAATTCATTTTTTTATTTACAAATTTACTTCATATGGCTAGACCAATACTTTTTTAACTCCTTTGTAGGCTGACTTTCCGTTTTAATGCGCGATATAATAAATGAAGCTTTTATACATATGCGTAAGGAATTGAGCTAACAAAGGAGTGATTATATGATTAAAGATAACGAAAAAGAACTTTTATTAAAGCATGTTTTGAATCAAAAATTGTATTTTTCAGAAATAGAAGAAAAACTAGTCAGAGTCACCTATGGTTTGATGGCAGACAATGTGTACACAATAGACCATGCTATTCCTGATTTGATTAAAATTATTGATCTACTTGAACTCGAACATCAAGCTATCATGCTCGAAATTAATCGTATATTAGAATTATCTGATTAAATATAGCTTGAATCTGTAATTTTAAATTATTTGTGTAGTATAAAACATAGAATAGGAGTTTAAAATTTGAAAACAAGAAAGGAACTATACGAAGAAATTATGTCCTTAAAAAGAAGAATGATCCATATTGTGGATGAAAAAGGTATGAATCATCCTGTCACTATTCAAACTAGCCAAAAACTAGATAGGCTAATTACTGAATATATGAAATTAACATAAATGAGTTTTTTTGAGAGGGGACAGAATAATAACTTCGTTGGAGTATTTTATTTGATATAGGCTAAGCTTATTTTGGAAACGGAGAATGATTGTTGAAAGTAAAAAGCCAAATTTCTCGCTGGAAATAAGGATAATTTGGCTTTTATTTATCAAAACCCTAATGGTAGCCCCATTATTCAATAAAAATAGATGAACTAAACGGAAACTTAACCTGAAGTTGGAAATATAACAGTAAATATACTACCTTCGCCTAGTTCACTCTGCACAGTTATATCACCACCGCAAAGTTTTGTAATCCGTTTTACAAGTGGAAGACCAAGTCCATTTCCTACTTTGGAACGAGAGGTATCTTCTTGAAAAAATCTATCGAAAATACGTGATTTAGTCTGATTGTCCATTCCAGGACCATCATCTTGAATGACAAAGTGAATTTCTTCATTTTTATTTGTAAGGCTTATATTTATTAAGCCTCCCTGATAGGAAAAATTAATTGCATTATCTATAAGATTAATCCAAATTTGCTGTGTTAAATCTTCGTTTCCAATATAAATTATTTTATCTAATTCTACATTTAAAGTAATTTCTTTTGAAGCCCATTTAGGCTCCATTAATATGATTGTTTTTCTGAGTTGTTCATCGAGCCTGAAAGGACTTTTATCCACAATAATTTCTAGATTTTCGTATTTTGACAAAGTTAGTACATTGGTGGATAACGCAGCTAAGCGTTCTGATTCCGTGATGATAATATCAAGATACTCTTGACGTCTTTCTTCTGGAAGATTGTTTTTCTTGAGAAGTTTTGCAAAACCGCGTACAGAAACAATCGGTGTCTTAAATTCATGGGAAAAATTGTTAATAAAATCACTTCTCAAAGTTTCAATTGTTGAAAGCTCTTGTGTCATTTTGTTAAAGCTGTAGGAGAGCTCTTCCAATTCTCCAATGCCTTTCAAATCTAAATTAATATTAAAGTCGCCATTAGCAACCCTATGTGTAGCATCTATTACCTTACGTATAGGATTTAACGCTTTTCTACTTAAAAAAGCTGTGAGTGCTGTTCCAAGAATAATGCAGAAACCAAAAAGAACAGATAACAGTAGTAGGGGATTACCTTTGTTTCCATTAGGAAGAGAAATAATATCCATATATTGTAGTAATACAGCACTACCACCAATTAAAAGAAAAGTTACTATCATAACAAACATTACAAATATAACCAATATTATAGTAAGATTTACTTTCTTCTTAAAAAAAACTCTCATTCTTTTTTCACCGCCTTATAACCAAGACCGCGCACTGTAACAATTTCAATCTCTGGCCAATCTCGAAATCTGTTTCTCAATCGGTTGATGTGAACATTAAGTGTGTGATCATCGGTATCGGACTCCATTCCCCAAATATCATCCATTAGTTGAATCCGGGTAAAAATCATGTTTGGATAAGATAGTAGCTTAAATAGTAGATAAAATTCCTTCTGTGGAATCGTAATAACTTCATCTTCACGAGATACAGTGAGCGAATCATAATCTAGTACTACTTTGCCAATTGTAAGTTTTTGTTCGTTAGCAATCTTGGCTCTGCGAAGGAGTGCTTTAATTCTAAGAATCATTTCTTCTTCATCTACTGGTTTTGTCATATAATCATCAGTCCCTACAAGAAAACCTTTCCTCTTATCCTTCTGTTCTTGCTTGGCTGTTACCATTAGTATTGGTAGCTTATCCCAAGAAAGACGAAGTAGCTGGGTTAATTCATAGCCGTCCATATTTGGCATCATTAAATCAAGAACGACTAAATCAATTTGATGCTTTTCCATTAAATTAAGTGCAGCCAAACCATCCTCTGCTCCATAAGTTCTAAATCCGTTTTGTATTAAAACCGCACACATCAACTTTCTAGTGTTTTTATCATCTTCTACTACTAATATGTTAATCATACGTAATGACCTCCAATTAACTTCATTATAACTAATTAAATTATACCTTTAAAATGTAAACTGAAAATCAATTGATTATTTTCGTCCAGTTGATTTTCAGTTTATATAGGTCTGCTACATTATTAGAAGTGTAAAGCAAAGTGGAAAAATTTTGTTTATAGATTAATCTACAATAGGATTCAATAACCTATTTTAATATCATCTTTTACAAATGCGAATTGGAATTAGGAGGAAATTGTAATGTTGAAAATATCGCAACAGAGTTACATGCCTGTATATGGAGCAAAGAAGGTGAAAAAATCATGACCATGTCACTTTCGATCCGTAAACTAATACTCACTCTACACGTGATTACATCCGTGGGATGGCTCGGCTCCGTTGTAGCTTATATCCCCGTAGCCGCATATGTTCTAACAAATCAAGATGCTAAGATAGTACAATCCACTATACAAATAATGGACTTGATTGTCGTGTTTATAGTTGTGCCCATGGCTTTTGCATCACTGATTACAGGAATTGTGTTATCACTTGGAACCAGCTGGGGTTTATTCCGTCATTATTGGGTTTTGTTAAAGTTTTTGTTAACCTGTCTAGCTATTTTTGTCCTAATCTCATATACACAAGAACTAAGAGAAATGGCATCTATTGCATCGAGTATCGACATGAGTGTTTTGCAAGACCGGGAGCACATTGCACACACGATTGGAGGATTATTAGTATTGCTCGTGGCTACAATATTGTCAGTGTACAAACCAAAAGGTTTAACTAAGTATGGGTGGCGTAAACGAATGAAAATAAAGAACAAAGCCGACACTACAACATATTCAAGACCACGTTGGATAAAAGTGACAGGAATCACCGCTATTGTAATGCTTCTACTAATCACTCTTTTAATCATAGTACTTCAATTTCTTTGATTAACAATATTAATCAGGGGAGGGTATATCCGCGGGGAAATGAACGATTGTGATAACTGGTGGCAACACTGGCTTAGGGTTCAAATGCGCTTAGAGTATTGCGAATAGCGGTAAAGATTATCTGGAATTAATTGCATGCCGTAAAAGAGAAAAGGTAAATGTTGCAAAGAAAAACTTGAAACAAGAAACAAGGAATCCCCATATTTACGCACTTTAATTGAATTTAGCATCACATAAATTCGTACGAAAATTTTATAAAGCATTTGCGATGGTAAGTTCGCCTTTGTATGCTCTTGTCTGTAATGCGGGCTTACATGGGAGTGGCATAACAAAGGATGGTTTTGAAGAAACTTTTGACGTCAATCATTTGGGGCATTATTTATTGATGGATTTATAGCTTAATCAAATGATTAATGCTGGACGTATCGTGTTTGTTATTAGTGATATGCATAGATCCGCCAAGATTTTTGTCTTTTCGGAATCCAATCCATATAAATGAAGGTTAATAGAGTAGTTAGTATAAGTAAGTACTTTAAATCAAAATCTAATAATGGTAATACAACAAAAGAAGGAGTAGAACGATAATGAAGATATTAGTCATAGGAGCAACAGGAAGAACAGGGGAAGAGCTTCTTAAACAAACATTGGAACAAGGGTATGAAGCGGTTGCGTATGTAAGAAGACCCGATGCTGTGCCTATACGGGAGAATTTACAAGTTATTGGTGGGCAATTAGATGATACAAAGAAATTAACTAAGGCATTAAAAGGAATTGATGCTGTTTTAATGGCCCTTGGAAATTCGATCGCAAATAGAAATGAAAAATTATTTGAATTTGCTATTCCGTCTGTCATTGAAGCCATGAAAGAAGCAGGTGTCAAACGATTAATTAGTTTATCAGGTCTAGGTGTTGGAGACACATTTGAAAATACACGTTATCCATATCGCTTTGGTATCAGATCCTTCTTAAAAGGGAATTTTGCGGATCATGTAGCTGGAGAGAAGCAATTGGAAAACTCTGGGCTCAATTGGACGACAATCCATCCAGGTCCTCTTTTTAACGGAGGAAAAACGAAAAATCCGATTGTAAAAGATGCAGCGAGCGGTTATAAAATGCCAAGAGCTCCTCGTACTAATCGAGCAGATGTTGCTCACGTAATGTTAAGTATAATTGAAGATGACACGACCTTTGAAAAGCAACTGGTAATGTCATCGGTGCAAAATAGTAATTAAAGGTAGAACAATGAAAAATCATAGATGGAAGTATATTCACGGTAGCCATTTCCGCTATAAAAGCAGGAATTTCAAGCACCTAATATAAGGAGGATGGATATATGAATAGGTTATTACTTTCTATGGGTGATCTCAAAAAAAATGAGAAGATAAAACCAATTATAGGTCATTATGGATATTGGGTGAAATTAACATATCTTAGTGTTGTATCGGCGCTATTTGGTATGTCTTTCGCACTTGGTGGAAATATTGGATATGCTGTAATCTGCCTGATGATTAGTGGGTTATGTGATATGTTTGATGGCCCTGTAGCAAGACTTAAAAAAAGAACCGCTAGTGAAGAAAGTTATGGAGTCCAAATAGATGCCTTAGCGGATATCATTAGCTTTGGGATATTTCCAGTAGTTATTGGATATGCGTTAGGTCCTCACTATTTATCCCAAGAATTTGGTTCTTTCGCAATGATAATGAATATATTAATTGCTATCTTATATATTTTAACTGCACTTATTAGACTCGCATATTTTAATGTTATAGAAATAGAACTACAAAGAAGGAATGAAAAACGTACGTATTTTGAAGGATTACCTGTTACGAGTGTTGCTATTATCATTCCATTAGTTTATGTAATATGTGTATATTTAGATATTTCGCTTTCCCCTGTATATAATATAATGCTTGTTCTTATGTCTATTGCGTTTGTACTTAGGGTGAAAGTTCCCAAGTTAAGTATTCGTCAATTGTTAGTTTTCCTATTGATAGGAATACCTGTTATTATTTACATTCTTTGGTCTTTAGGAGGTAAACTATGAAACATCATACGGAAACTTATGAATCTGTAAAAATATCTGATAAAGATAGTTTTGCTGTTAATTTCTTGTATAACAGTTTTCCAGGCAGATTGTTGTTAAGTTTATTTGTAAGGCCAACTGTTTCAAAGGTTTTTGGGACTTTAATGGATAGTCTACCATCAAGATGGTTCATCCGAATTTTTATTAAACGAAATAACATTAATATGGGTGAATATAAAAATGCCAAATACAAATCTTTTAATGATTTCTTTACACGGGAAATTAAAAGAGAATTAAGGGCTTTTCCAGTCAACGAATATGATTTGGCTGCGCCTAGTGATGGAAAATTGACAGCTTACCCGATTACAAAGGACAGCATTTTTCACATTAAAAACTCGGCATATTCTGTTAATAGTTTACTTCAAGATGACAAGCTAGCAAAGGAATTTATGAATGGTGTTTGCCTGATTTTTCGATTAGAGCCAGATGATTACCATCGATATAATTATATTGATGATGGGGAAATTTTATCTTGCCAAAAAATAAACGGTGTGCTTCACACAGTACGTCCCATTTCACAACAACGATATAAAATTTATACGGAAAATGCTAGAGAATACACAGTTATACAAACGAAAAACTTCGGTAAAGTAATTCAAATGGAAGTTGGGGCTCTATTAGTAGGACGGATTGTAAATCAAAGTGTAGGGCGTACAGTTAAACGTGGCGATGAAAAAGGAATGTTTGAATTCGGCGGTTCTACAATTGTTATGTTGTTTCAAAGCAACTCAATTAGCCTTAATGATGCCATTTATAAGAATACAAATGAAGATAAAGAAACCATTGTTAAAATGGGATATAGAATTGGGGAAAAAATGATGTATGAAAGGGGAGAACTACAATGAGTAGAGTTGGTATGATATTTGTTGTAATAGTTATGCTTTCTATCTATGGGGGCGTAAATTACTATATTGCCGGTAAGATCTATCAATGGCTTAGTTTAGTTTTCCCATATTTAAATACAAGGCTGTACATAGGTATATACATATTCGCTGCATTTTCTATGATACTCGTTTTTTTACCGCTTCCTTTCGTCGTGAAGAATATCATAAGTTGGCTAAGCGCACATTGGATGGGGATTTTTATATACCTACTACTATTTATTGTCATAGCTAACTTAGTCATATTGATTGGCAGTATGATAAACCTCATTCCAAATCCTACACCAGAGAGTATCTATTTTTATACGGGATTGATAGTGATTTTACTAACTACTAGCTTCGTAACCTATGGTTTATACAATGCAAATCAGATTAAACATGTTTCCTATGATATTCAAATGAAAGAAAATAATTTACAGGAAGATATTAAAATAGTTTTGATAAGTGATTTACATTTAGGGGCTGTAAATTCTGAAAAGCGGCTTAAGAACATAGTGAAAAAAATAAATCAACTTGAACCCGATATTGTAAGTATAGCTGGGGATATATTTAATGATGATTATAACGCTATTCAAAAACCAGAAGAAGCCATTGATTTACTAAGTAGTATTAAAACGAAATATGGCGTATATGGCAGTTTAGGAAATCATGACGGAGGAGGTACTTTTGATGATATGGTTCGCTTCCTTGAGAGAAGCAATATAAGGCTTCTTAGTGATGAGCATGTAATTATTAATGATGAGTTTATTTTAATTGGACGAGTAGACCCCTCACCAATAGGTGGATTCAAAGGACTACAACGAAAAGAAATAGCAGATATTATAACTTCAATTGATGATACAAATATACCGATTGTTGTGATGGATCACACGCCTACTAAACTTGAACAATATGATGGGATAGCTGATTTAGTACTTGCTGGTCATACACATAGAGGGCAAATATTTCCAGGTAACTTAATAACAAATGCAATATTTGAAGTAGACTATGGATACTATCAAAAAGATGCAACCAGTCCTCATGTTATCGTGTCGTCAGGTGTGGGAACTTGGGGGATGCCGATGAGGGTAGGATCAAATAATGAAATTGTGAGCATAACTTTACATTAAATTGATTCAAATAAGTAAATTCGATTTTAATGATTAGAGGCATTACACCTTGGTGATTGCATGCCGAAATTCCAACAATGCAGATAATATAGGTGAAAAGTAAAAAAAGCAAGACTGTCAGTTTCAATATTTATACGCCTATCTTGGAGTCGACCACAATCGAATCAATACGTAAACACTATGATTCAAGCTCCTTACTATGATTACTGATTAGTGGAAGTAAATAACACTATTCTTATGATAAGGCAAATGGGTGCAAAGGCTATATTAATAACTATCTTATAAATAAAGTAATAATCTAGGCCTTTAAAGAATGGAGAATTCAGTATGGAATCTAAAGAAGTCACATCCAGAAACTTGAGCGAAATAATTAGTAGACAGAAAAGTTTAAGGGTAAAGATGATTTTCGGTGTTGTATTTAGTTTATTACTTGCTTTACTAATTACCGCATTTATTAACTATAATCTGGGTGAATTTTATGACGGTAGATTTGGCATAATAATAAACTCTACTGTAACTTTATTGATTACCACTATAATAATATCTTTAGTTACAAGATTTATAGTTATTAACCCTCTTGAAAAAGTAGTAGAGGCAACTAAAATAGCAGCAAATGGGGATTTAACTGTTGTTATTGAAGTTGGATCAAAAGATGAAATTGGACAACTAGCCTCGTCTTTTAATGTGATGATTAACAGTCTCAGTGAAGTTGTAAAAAAGACGAATCATACAGCAACAGAAGTTTCTACATATGCTGAGGAGTTTAAACTAAGTGCAGAAAACAGTAGTTCTGCTGTTGAACAAATATCAAATGCAATGCAAGAAATCGTGTCAGGATCAGAATTACAATCCACTAAAGCGTTAGAGTTGTTAAATTTATCCAAAACGGTAGATATTGAAATGGAAAATGTTGATGATTCTATTCAAGCTGTTTCAAAGGTAGCAAATGAGACAAGTGCAAAGGCAGATATAGGATTACAACTTATTGATGAAACTATACTGAAAATAAATCTAATTCAAGAATCAGTTAAAAACTCTGCTAAAGTTGTAAACTTACTAGGTGCTAAATCAACAGAAATTAGTAAAATTGTCTTACTTATAACTAGTATTGCTGAACAAACAAATTTACTTGCATTAAATGCCTCCATTGAAGCCGCTAGGGTAGGAAAGTATGGAGAAGGTTTCGCTGTCGTTGCGGATGAAGTCAGAAAACTTGCTGAAGAATCTTCTAAGGCTGGTGATGATATAAGGAGATTAGTTGACGAAATTTTAACCCAAACTGACAATGCTGTTAATTCTATCAACAAAGGAACAGCAATAGTTGAAGATGGAAGAAATACAGTTAACAAAACTGGTGAAGCTTTTAAAGATATTGTTAATTATGTGCATAACATTACTCTTCAATCAGAAGATGTTAATAAAGCAATGTTAGTTGTTAGTGAAAATACAAATCAAACAACAGGTTTTATAGAAGAAATTGCTACTACAGCTGAACAAACAACATCTAATGTGCAAAATGTAGCTGCATCAATTGAAGAACAATCTTCCTCTAATGAAGAAATTGCATCATCCGCAGAAGTTCTTAGTGAAATGGCAACTAATTTGAAGAGTGAGATTCGTAGATTTGAAATATAACATTTATAGAAAAAGACAATACACTTCACCCCAATTGGCAGACAATATATCTAACAAATGGGGTGTGTTTATATAGATAAATTTACTGTGATAGAAAAATTACAAGCTATTGGTCATCTTGAACTAGCTGTCTGAAGTAATCAATGTCTAAGTGGGCCCTTCATTTTCATATTACCCTTTAAATTCAATTATTTTCTATTTAAGCCAGCTGCATAAACGAGGCCATTTACTGTCATAGTTGAAAGAATATCCGCCATTTCATTAGGTGATTCTTTCCTACCACCTTCTAACCATTTTTGAATTACCCCAATATGTGCAGATGCAATATAAGCTGCTAAATATTGTCCAGGAACAAGCAATTTTTCCTCTTGGATAAATGAGTTTGTATTATTTTTAAATATCGTTTTCCATAAAAAATCCTTCAACCTTGATTGAAAGGTTAAATTTCCGTTTGGGCCTAACATAGCTTTCATAAATTTACTGTTTTTATTTATATACTTAAGCATTGAAATAGCAATGGGATTTGGTGCTGAAATTAGATTATTCGATTCAAGTGCCTCAAGAAGTTTTGGAAGATTTTGTTCGGCAATTCGAGTCATTTCAAACATAATTTCGTCTTCACATTTATCCATTAAATCAAATTTATCTTGATAATGCGCATAAAAAGTACCTCTATTTATATTTGCTTTAGTTGTAATATCTTTCACTGTAACGGCTTCAAACCCTTTTTCTTCCATCAAGTCTATCAAAGCATCCCGAATGGATTGTTTAGTTCTAATTACTCGTAGATCTGTATTATTATCTTGCAAATTAATTCCTCCCTCGCATTATAACCGACACATTTATTATAAGTGTTCCATAGCCAACACATCTAACGTTTTTGATTATTGAAAGTAGCTACTATCCAAATTATAATATGAATACGATATAAAAACAACACGTTGTTGGTTTGTGTATTAGAAAAAGGAGGAACAAAGAATGTTTAAAAATAAATTAGTTTTAGCTTTACCACTTATTGCACTGGCAATTATATTTATCTTTTCACTTACATTATTCCCTACAGTGCAACCTAAACCAAAGAATTTACCAATTGCAATTGTGAATGAGGATGAGGGAATTGAAATTCCTAATCAACCAGCAATGAACATGGGACTTACATTTGTTGAAAAGATTCAAGAATCTACAGAAGCATTAGATGGTGAAGAGCCACTTATAAAATGGGTAGAAGTAGGAAGTAATGATGAAGTTCAAGAAGGAATGAATAATCAAGAATACTATGGGGCCCTAGTTATACCAAAAGATTTTAGTGAGAAGCAAGCTTCATTACAAACACCTGAACCTTCAACTCCTGAATTACAAATATTTATTAATCAAGGAATGAATATGCCAGCATCTACAATGGTTAGAGAAGTTTTAAATGGTGTAGTTGATAATATGAATAATAATGTACGTCAACAAATGCTAGATGCATTTGAAGAACAAGATGCAAAATTAACAACTGAACAAGCGGCTATACTTACAGAACCAATTATTAAAACTGTAACTAATGTAAATGAAGTGGGTCCCAATACCGCTAATGGGAATGCTCCTATGTCATTATTCCAGCCAGTATGGATAGCAAGTTTAGCTGCTGCAGCTATTCTTTTTACAACAGTGAATAAGATGAAATTAATAACTATAAGAGAAAGATCCCAAACGAAATTAGGGCAGATTTTAATGGGCATTTTAGTTTCTCTCGTCATAGGATTTGGTTTTACTTGGATAGCCGGAGATATAGTAGGCTTACACATTCCAGATTTTATGGTTACGGCTTTATTTTTAACAATTTCATCATTGAGTTTTATTTTAATGATTTTAGCGGTATTATCATTAATTGGATTTGGCGGCATGCCGATTTTCATACTAATCCTATTCTTTGGGGCACCTTTACTTGCATTAGCACCTGAAATGATGCCTTCATTCTATCAGAATTGGGTATATCCTTGGTTGCCAATGCGATTTATGACAGAAGGATTACGAGAAATTTTCTTTTTCGATAAAGGGTTATCTTGGAATATGATTTCCACTCAGATTTGGATTGGCATAACCGGGATGATTGTTATATTAGGAACTGTTTTCAAAAAGAATAATGAAAAAGAAATAGCAACTGCTTCTCAAGAAATATTAAACAATTGATGCATACAGATTTTCTTGATAATAAGACTACCTGTTATTTGAGTTATTCTTTCATGGTTAGTCCAAGAATTAGATTAATATAACAATATGAAACACAAATAAAACACCTCTGCGTCTTATATACCTGTAGCAGCGTATGTCCTCACTAATCAAAATGAAGAGATAGTACGATCCACTATACAAATAATGGACTTGATTGTCGTATTTATAGTTGTGCCCATGGCTTTTGCTTCACTGATCACAGGAGTTGTGTTATCACTTGGAACCAGTTGGGGTTTATTCCGTCACTATTGGGTCTTGTTAAAGTTTTTGTTAACCTGTCTAGCTGTTTTTGTCCTAATCTCATATACACAAGAACTAAGAGAAATGGCATCTATTGCATCGAGTACCGACATGAGTGTTTTGCAAGACAGAGAGCACATTGCACATACGATTGGAGGATTATTAGTATTGCTCGTAGCTACAATCTTGTCAGTGTACAAACCAAAAGGTTTAACTAAATATGGGTGGCGCAAACGAATGAAACTAAAGAACAAAACCGACATCACAACATATTTAAGACCACATTGGGTAAAAGTGACTGGAATTACTACCATTGGAATGCTCCTACTAATTTTCATTTTAATTATAGTAATTCAAGTTATTTAATGAGCGATTTTAATCGGGGAGGTATATGAATGGAAAAACGAACGGTTGTCATAACTGGTGGCAACACTGGTATAGGATTCAAGTGTACTCAGAACATTGCAAGAAAGGATTATCAGGTAGTAATTGCATGCCGTAATAGAGATAAAAAATCAATGCTATTAAGAAAATAAATGAAGGTTAATAGAGTAGTTAGTATGAGTATGTAATTTATATCAAAATCTAAAAATGATAATACGATAGATAGAGGAGTGGAACGAAAATGAAGATATTAATTATAGGAGCAACAGGAAGAACAGGGGAAGAGCTTCTTAAACAAGCATTGGAAAAAGGGTATGAAGTAGTTGCGTACGTAAGGAGACCCGAAGCTATACCTATACAGGAGAATTTACAAGTTATTGGTGGACAATTAGATGATACAAAGAAATTAACTAAGGCCTTAAAAGGAATTGATGTTGTTTTAATGGCTCTTGGAAATTCGATCGCAAATAGAAATGCAAAATTGTTTGAATTCGCTATTCCATCTGTCATTGAAGCTATGAAAGAAGCAGGTGTCAAACGATTAATTAGCTTGTCAGCTCTAGGTGTTGGAGATACTTTTGAAAACACACGTTATCCATATCGCTTTGGTATCAGATCCTTCTTAAAAGGGAATTTTGAGGATCATGTAGCTGGAGAGAAGCAATTGGAAAACTCTGGGCTCAATTGGACGACAATCCATCCAGGTCCTCTTTTTAACGGAGAAAAAACTAAAAATCCGATTGTAAAAGATGCAGCGAGCGGTTATAAAATGCCAAGAGCTCCTCGTACTAATCGAGCAGATGTTGCTCACGTAATGTTAAGTATCATTGAAGATGACACCACTTTTGAAAAGCAACTGGTAATGTCATCGGTGCAAAATAGAATTTAGGGTAGAACAATGAAAAATCATAGATGGAAGTATATTCACGATAGCGGTTGCCGCTATAGAAACAGGAATTTTAAGCACCTACTATGAGGAGGATGGATATATGAATAGGTTATTATTTTCTGTCAGTGACCTCAAAAAAATGAGAGAATAAAACCTATTATCGGCCATTATGGGTTTTGGGTAAAATTAACATATCTCAGTGCTATTTGGTATGTTTTTCGCACTGTTGTATCGGCCGATGTAAATCTTTTTCGAAGGTGTTTTATTTTGTCTTTCTAACCTTGATTATTCCATATTCAGTAATGTTATGTTCCTAACGAATATTTTTATCATGGAACCAATGTTAATACGTTTATTATATTTTCAAGCCTCCCATAATTTCACACTAATTGTGGCTTTGTTTGAGTTAATGTCATAAGGGGGTGGGATATATGTTACTTCAGCCTATAAGTGGAAAATCTTGAAGATTTTCGTTTCAGTTATATGTTTTTTGAAAATGTAAAACTTATTTTATTTAAACTTCCGTTAGTTTATATTCAGTTTAACTTTGGGAGATACAATGCATGTATGTCCATGTGGAGTAGGTAAGATGATAGCATCACTTCTAAATGTTGAGGTCAATTCTGTACAAAATGTTGGTGATAATAACATACATGTAACCTATATTTTACGGCAATTATTCAGTCTAACAGGTTAGTATGGTATCTGTTGATGAATCGCTAATTGTTATTAGGAAATCACATTATATTTTTCAACTTATTAGACCTAGGGGGTGTCGAGGCTAAGAAAAACTATTACATTATTAAAGGCAGATGAATTAATGGTAGCAGCGAAACGGCCATTAAAAACAGCTAATCACTTTTAATTTTATAAACAGGAAAGTTTGTTACTTCCAGAAGGAGATGGTATTCAAGGTAATATTAAATGTATTATTTTTATTTCACTAAACATGCTTTAAAAAGCAATGAACTGAATTAAAAAAACATGAAGGTTAACTAAGGGGAGTGCAATTTGAAAAAAATTATAAATTTTTCTTTAAATAATAAATTTGCAATTTGGATTTTAACATTTATGGCCATCTTTATGGGGATATTTTCTGGATTGAATATGAAACAAGAATTAATGCCCAACATTAATTTACCAGTTCTTTCAATAGTAACAACATATCCAGGAGCGGCGCCAGATGAAGTAATGGAAAAGGTAACGGAACCAATTGAACAACGAGTACAGAATGTACAAAACATAGAACTTGTTAGTTCTTCATCATTAGCTAATGCATCATCTGTGCAGCTTGAATTTGATTTTAACACAGATATGGATCAGGCAGTAATTGATGTTGAAGAAGCCTTAGAAGGATTGTCCTTACCAGAAGGCGTTCAGGATCCAAATGTAATGAGTATGAGCTTTGATGCACTTCCTATTTTATCTTTAAGTATAAGTGATTCGGGACATTCACCTGAGGAGTTAACCTCAATATTAGAGAATATTGTTATTCCAGCAATAGAAGGAATTGAAGGTGTTGCTGAAGTACAAATTGCTGGTCAACAATTAAAGGAAGTTTCAGTTAAGTTCGATGAAGAAAAATTAATGGAGTTTGGATTAACCGAAGAAACGATTACACAATTAATTCAAGGTTCAAATATTACATTTCCTCTTGGTTTAACAAACTTTGACGGACATGTGAAGAATTTAATTCTCGATGGTAGTATGGCAACAATTGAAGACTTGAAGAAATTAGAAATTCCAGTCGTACCAAAAATGTCAGGAAATTCACCTGAAGAAGTAATGAATAGTCAGATGCTAGATGAAGAAAAATTACAACAGGTTGGAGGCATACCTGGAGCAGAGTTAGTTCAACAAGCACAAGATTCAATGGAAATGCCGACTATCCAACTAGGTGAACTTGCAAACATTGAAGTAGTGGACAAAGTGGAATCCATTTCAAGAACAAATGGTGAACCATCGATTAGCATTCAAATTATAAAAACTCCTGATGCAAATACAGTGGAAGTTGTTAATCAAACGAAAGAAGCATTTGCAGATTTTGAAAAAGAGTTTGGATTTACAGTAGTAACGACACTTGATCAGGCGGAACCAATTGAAGACTCTGTAAATTCTATGCTAAGTAAAGCATTGTACGGAATTATCTTTGCGATAATTGTTATTATGCTTTTCTTAAGAAGTATTAAAACGACATTAATTTCCGTCGTATCAATACCTTTATCTTTATTAATAGCTCTCTTTTTCCTTTATCAAATGGATATTAGTTTGAACATGCTAACATTAGGAGCATTAACGATTGCGATTGGACGAGTTATTGATGACTCCATCGTCGTTATGGAAAATATATATAGACGTATGTCTTTGCCAGGGGAAAAACTTCGTGGAAAAGACTTAATTCGTGAGGCAACAAGGCAAATGTTCGTTCCGATTTTTTCTTCAACAATTGTAACCATTGCGGTCTTTTTACCAATAGCATTAATTGGTGGCATGGTTGGAGAATTATTTTTACCATTTGCTTTAGCTGTTGTTTTTGCTCTATCCGCTTCTTTGCTTATCGCAGTAACAATTGTACCATTGCTGGCACATACTTTATTTAAAAAGCAATTAGCAGAAGATATGAAGGAAAAAGTAAAAGAACAAAAAGTAAGTACATCAGCTACTATTTATAAAAGAATTCTTGAATGGACATTAGACCATAAGTGGATTACTTTTGGTGGGGCATCTTTTATTCTAGTATTAAGTCTATTCCTTCTTCCAGTTATAGGAGTTAACTTCATATCAGAAGATGAGCAAAAAATGGTCATTGCAACATATAGCCCTGCAATTGGTCAAACGATGGAAGAAACAGAGAAAATAACTTTAGACACAGAAGAAATGTTAGAAAAACGCGAGGGAGTTACATTGTATCAATACTCAATTGGTGGCGGTAATCCAATGGGTGCGATGATGGGAGCGAATAATGATAATTCAGCATTATTCTTTATTGAATATGACAATGATTTTAAGGACTTTGCTGAAGAAAGTAAAAAGATAATTGAGGTCCTTAATGATAATACTGACTCGGGTGAGTGGGATAGCTTAGAGATGGGATCTATAGGAGGAAGTGGACTTGAAATATATGTCTACGGTGATCGTACAGAGGATATTCAAACTGCCGTCGATCAAATCCTACCTCATATAGAAGAACATGCTGATCTAGAGAAAGCTAAGTCTAGCATAACAGACTCTTATGATCAATATACACTTATAGCAGACCAAGAGAAGTTAAGTCAATTTGGATTAGTAACGGCCCAAGTAGGAATGGCTTTAGCTAGTTCTAGCGAGGCGGATATACTTACAACCATCCAACATGATGGTCAAGATGTGAATGTTTATATTGATATAAATGAATTGTCGTATGACAGTCTCAAGGAATTAGAAGATATCGAGATTAAAACACCACTTGGTATGACAATAAAAGTTGGTGACGTAGTCGATATTGAAGAAGGAGTTTCGCCAGATACAATTGATCGAAGGGAAAATAAAATGTACGCTGCTGTTACGGCAGATATTATTGGTAATGATGTAGCTAGTGTTACTTCTAATCTGGAAAATAAATTAAATGAGTTAGATTTACCAGAAGGAGTAAGTTTTGAATTTGGTGGAGTAACAGAACAAATTACTGAATCATTTACTCAGTTAGGTTTTGCAATGCTTGCAGCAGTTGCGATTATTTACTTTATTCTTGTCGTGACATTTGGTGGAGCATTAGCACCTTTTTCAATCTTATTCTCTTTACCATTTATAGCGATTGGTAGTTTAGTTGCGCTCTGGATTGCAGGGGAACCGTTAGGTGTTCCAGCAATGATTGGTGCTTTAATGTTAATTGGTATTGTTGTAACTAATGCAATTGTTCTAATCGATCGAGTGATTAGAAATGAAAAAGATGGATTAACCACAAGAGAGGCCTTATTAGAAGCAGGTGGTACTCGTCTAAGACCGATATTAATGACTGCACTAGCAACAATAGGTGCACTCATTCCATTGGCATTCGGTGAAGATAGTGGAGGACTGATCTCCAAGGGATTGGGTGTTACAGTAATGGGTGGACTAGCAAGTTCTACATTATTAACACTTGTTATTGTACCAATTGTTTATGAAGTTTTTACTAAGTTTCGTAAAACAAGTCCAGGAGATAAATGATTTATGACAGGTGTGGGCTCGCTCCACACCTTCCTTTTTAAAAGAACTAAAAAAATAACAGGAAGGAAAATTATTTATGGAGTTATATCAAATAGAACGTTTGGAAAGATTTAAAAAGGAAATTACTCGATTCATGTTGATGTATGAATTTGCCTTGAATGAAATGAAAACTAAAATAGAAATCTTAAAAGAGGAGTTCCGATTACTTCATGATTATAATCCCATAGAACATACTTCCAGTCGATTAAAATCACCAAAAAGTATACTAAAAAAAATTCAACGAAAAGGTGGAGATTTTACGTTCGACAGTATAAGCAAAAATGTGAAAGATATCGCTGGAATACGAATTACTTGTCCTTTTATTTCTGATATATACCGTATTAATGATATGTTACAGAAACAAAGAGACGTAAAGGTATTAGAAATTAAAGATTATATTAAAAAGCCCAAGTCAAACGGCTATCGGAGTCTTCATCTGCTTATCGAAATACCTGTTTTTATGTCAGATAGGGAAGAACAGATAACTGTAGAGATACAAATCAGAACGATTGCCATGGATTTTTGGGCAAGTCTGGAGCATACAATCTATTATAAATATAATGCCTCTGTTCCTTCGCATCTGCTTGGGGAATTGAGAGATGCAGCTGATTCAGCAACAGCTTTAGACAAGAAAATGGAACGTATTCACAATGAAATAGAAGTGATAAAAGGTGAGCAAATAGAGAATATTGAGGAAGAAGTAACTCAACTAGTAATTAATAATCAAAACTTTCAACTCCCTGCAGCCTTATTTGAACTAATTAATTCTGATGAAAAATAAGAATGACATTAACATATCAAAGCTTGTTTTAATGAGTGGAATTGCCAAAAATCAATGTCGTTATGTCTGATATTTTTGGATGTCTAGCATTCTTTAAAGGTTCAATTTTACAAATGCTCTGTTCACTTGAAAGGAAATTATATATCAACAAGGATATTGATAGAAAGAATTGTTAATAGCATGATTGGGATAAGGGGATATATTCGATGGTGAACTAAAATAGAGCAGGAGGGACCTACATGGATAAACAAATTTCAATATTACAAGAGTTTATTGATACAAGTAAATATACGATTGTGATTACAGGAGCTGGAATTTCGATGTCGACTGGGATTATGGACATGCAAAATATGAATGTTCCAGAAGTGATGCAGATTACCTCTACAATAGTTTTAAAGACATTCCCCAATCATTATTATAAATTACTAGAAAAATTTTTTTTAAAATCTATGTTTATTAATGGGCCGAGTCTTACCCATAAAAAATTAGCGGATTTTGAAAAAAGAGGTTTGGTACAAGGTATTATTACCACTAATATTGATTGTCTACATTCGCTTGCGGGATCGCAGAATGTTGCTGAAATTCAGGGAAGTTTTGGAGTTAATAAATGTCTGAAGTGTGAACTGCGCTATGATGACGTTCATATTTGGAATCAAGGTAAAACCCCGCGATGTCAAATGTGTGAAGGGGTTATTGCGTCATTTCCAGTTTACTCTCGTTTTGGAATATTAAATAAAGAGTTTCAACAGGCTAGTCAATGGATGGCACGGGCAGAATTAGTTATTGTAGCTGGGTCGAAAGGATATTACGGTGACTATTTTGATTATGTCAATCCAGAAGCTAAGGTGATACAAATTAATCCACAGTCAACAGCATTCGATTCCATGGCAAATTATAATATTCGTAAAAAAGCAGATGAGGTATTTAGGTTGTTGGAATAGCTGTGTAGAATTATTCTTATAAAAATAAGGATTGAAAATAGAAAAAACACCATTGAAAATATAATGGGAATAAACTGGGAATTTTAAATAAGGAGTTCCAATTCCTCCATGATTATAATTCCGTAGAACCTACCACCTCTCGGTTGAGAACACCAAAGAGTAATCTAAAAAGGATTCAACATTTGAATGATTGTCATAGATTTTCGGCTGAGTATAAAGTATAAAATCTATTATAAATATAATGTCTTTACTGTCGGTTACCTACTTGCGGAAGTGAATTGAGAGAGGAATAAATATTATAAAATTTATATCCTGCGGTCTCAGTTGATCTCATTAATTCAGATGAATAAGTAAAATAAGAAAATGAGAGATCATCTGCCAGTAGTTTACATTCAGTTTAAGTTCGGAAGTTATAATGCACATATAATTGATGAAAGGAAGATTGTATATTGCATTATGTAGCAGGAAATAAAAGTGCATTGAAAAATAAAGAATGGGCAGTAAAAGCACAGGGACTTGTAAAAAAATTTGGCAATCACCGTGCTGTAGATGGAGTGGATTTAAAAGTTCCCACAGGCACTATATACGGAGTACTCGGTCCAAATGGAGCAGGTAAAACAACTACCATCAAGATGCTCGCAACACTTTTAGACATTGATGCAGGTTCTGCGGAAATCTTTGGTTATGATGCAGCGAAGAATGCTCAAATTGTACGGCAATTAATCAGTGTAACAGGACAATATGCATCTGTTGATGAATCACTTACCGCCATGGAAAATCTCATGATATTTGCCCGCTTATTAGGACTTGGACGAGATGAATCAAAGAAAAGGGCTATTTCATTATTAGAGGAATTTGATTTAGAGGAAGCGGCAAAAAGACCGTTAAAAACCTTTTCTGGCGGAATGCGTCGTAGACTTGATTTGGCTGCAAGTTTGATTGTTCAACCACCACTTATTTTTTTAGATGAACCAACAACAGGACTTGATCCAAGAACGCGGAATCAAATGTGGAAAACTATTCGTCGCTTAGTAGATGGAGGTTCGACTGTATTGTTGACAACGCAATATCTTGAGGAAGCAGACGCACTTGCGGATCGCATCGCAGTCATTGATAAAGGAAGAGTCGTTGCTGAAGGAAAGGTAAATGAACTTAAGGAATTAATTGGAACAACCTCTTTGAATATGCGTGTAGAAAGTAGAGCAAGTATTCAGAATGCCCGCGAAATCGTAGATCGGGTACTTGGTGCATCTTCAACTATATCTCCAGAAGGTATGAACATTATCGCACCAATGACCAATGCCAATATTGTCGCTGATCTAATGGTTGAATTGCGAAAAGCTAATATTCAACTGACCTCAATCAGTGTACAAGAGCCAACCCTTGATGAAGTTTTCTTGTCTATTACTGGAGAAGAATCGGTCTCTGAAGCGGACCATGACACTAAAATGGAGGGAATGGCATGAGCAACACAACTACAAATGCTTTGCGGGAAAAGCAAAGTTTACGTTTAACTATTAGAAATACGCTTACGATGGCATATAGAGCACTTTTAAGAATTAGACGAACACCAGAAAAACTAGTAGATGTATTTTTGCTACCTGTTGTCTTTACCCTGTTATTTACGTATATGTTTGGTGGAGCGATTTCAGGTGATGTGCAAGATTACTTGCCACATGTGATACCTGGAATGCTTGTTCAAGCTGTTCTAGTTATGTCGGTAATGACGGGTGTACAAATGCGAGAGGATATGGATACAGGTGTTTTTGATCGTTTTAAATCCTTGCCGATTGCACGTATCGCACCTTTGGCTGGTGCATTGATAACGGATACGTTACGTTACGCTATCGCTTCTGGTCTGACACTTACAATAAGTTACTTTATGGGATATCGTCCAGAAGGTGGTATTGGTTATGTGCTACTTGCAGCCTTACTCGTCATTGGTTGTGCTTGGGCTATCAGTTGGATTTTTGCTTTAATTGGTGTAATCGCTCGCTCTGCTTCTAGTGTTCAGGGAATGTCTATGATTGTTTTCCCACTTACATTTATGTCGAATGCTTTTGTACCAACTGAAACAATGTCAGATACATTACAATGGTTTGTAAGTATAAATCCGATCACGTATCTTGTGACTGCCATAAGGGACTTAATGAATGCAGGAACGATTGGATGGGACTTCACGATCACAGTTGTTGCTGCGGTTGTCATTGTTCTTGTATTTGCCCCTCTTACTGTGAGGGCTTATATGAAACGAGTGTAGTAGCATGTAATATGTCGCATAGTACGCTTTATATGGAAGGCCTAATCATATTCATGCTGACTTTTCCATTCGTTCTCTAAAGAATATTGATTTTCTTATGATGACTAAGAATTACTTAATACTGTATTGTTGGAAAATATGAAGATTGCAATTTTTCTCCAATGAATTCATGTATATAAATATATAATTATTTATGCCCATCTGACTTATGTTCATTTGGGCTTTTTATAATTTAAATATATTTTATAAAAAAAGCTACAAAGTTTTGGCATTTTATAAAAAAACTTGTTGAAGGTTATGAAAGGGAAAATCATCACCCACCTTTGCAGTTGCGAAGGGAGAGGAAATGCATGATAGAACCAGATCGTACCGAGTGGCAAGTTCGCTGTGCATTTAATGCTTTTTGTAAACGTGTGTTAAAGAATGAGGCAATCAACATTTACAACGAAAGGCAACAAAGACAAGCAAAGGAGATGACATTTTCTAATCTTACACCACAAGAGAAAAATCAACTTTTTACTTTAGATAAGCAATATGAGGGAGAAGAAGGAGAAAGTCTTCAAGTGGCTGGAAAGAAAATCACTCCGAAATTACTTGCTGAAGCGCTGCGTACTTTGCCAATGGAAAAGCGTAAGACAGTCCTACTATACTACTTTTTTTGATAAATCAGATGTAGAAATTGCTGAACAACTAGGGATTCCTCGTAGTACGGTTCAGTATAGACGGACAAGCTCTTTTAAAAGGTTAAAGCGATTTTTGGAGGAACATGCAAATGACTGGGATGATTGATGCTAACACAAAAGACAACGAACGTGGTTTATTACCGTATCCAATTATTTTAGCTGCAAATAAGGGTGAGCCAGAAGCAATGAAATACGTCATTTTGCATTATGGAAGCTACATGACTAGTTTGTCAATGCGTAGGCTTTATGATGAGCATGGCAATACGTATTGGGGCATTGATGTAGACACACATGAACGTTTACGCTCGAAGCTCATGCAAGCCATTTTAGCTTTCAAGATTTGATTAGATGGTTAATTTTTCCCTTTCTCATATATATTGTTCTTTAACAAAGAAAGCACGGAAGATAACGCTGTGCATTATATAACAAAAATCAGATACGTTCTACTGATGATAAGCCACTTGATTCATGCGCCATGACTTTCAATAGAAGAAACGAGCGATCATCTATGAATCTAATGTAATTGTGGTGGATTGCTGGCGATAACCCATCAGATAGGATAATGATACTCCTCTACCGTCATGGTTCGAGCGTTCAAAGCGTCGCAAGCTATGAGTAGGGCTGGAAGAAATACTTGCAGGGGTGAAATTCCCGTGGAGCTGTACCAACAGCCATCTGATTTTTTAACAGTATTAAAGTATCGTTGTTTCTAGTATGTATTCCTCTGTTCGTAAAAGGGAGGTATATATTTCATGAAGGAACTGATTACAAAAGATGATTTAATTCAACTTGGATATCCGAAATATACTTCGATACGAATTATTAGACAAGCCAAACAAATCATGGTACAAAAAGGGTATCCATTTTATAATAATAAACGCTTAGGGCGTGTACCAAAAATGACAGTCGAATCGATTCTAGGTTGTGAACTAGAATTGGAGGAAGACAGTCATGGCTAAAACCAAATATGTAGGGGTTTATATTGATAACAATGGCCAATATTTTTATGAAACGGAGTTAGGAACGGATCGCATTACTGGAAAGCGACTCCGAAAAAAAGGACGTACGAACCAACAAGGAAGAAAGTTTACTTCTGCTTTGCAAGCTTATAAAGAACTGGTACGAGTGAAAAATGAATACCATCAAGTAAATGGTTATGGAAATTACCATATGACGTATGGTCAGTTCATGAATACCGTGTATATTCCCGCATATGAAACGGAAGTAGAAGAAAGTACCTTTTATGTTCGTAAACGAACGTTAGAAAGTATGAGAGACCGTTTTGCAAATATTGAGCTTCGTTCTATAGCAGTAGAAGATGTCCAACGTTATCGAACCTGGTTACTTTCTGATAAAGGAGCTGGGTATTCCCAAGCGTATGCAAGTTTGGTATTTGGTATGTTTCGAAAAAGTCTGGATATGGCGGTTGATATGCAATATCTAGAAGTAAATGTATCTAAAAAAGTGAAAGCAATTCCCAAAGGAAAAGCGGTTGTTCCTTATTGGACAAAAATGGAATTTGAGAAGGTAATTTCTACGATTTGCCTGGAGGACTTTTATGAACACTTATGTTTTGTGATGTTGTGGACGTATTTCATGACGGGAATACGAGTTAGTGAGGGAACAGCCTTATGGTGGGATGATGTCGATTTTAAAAATAAACGACTTCGCATCCATCATTCCTTGTATTTACGAAATAAAAGTAATTGGACACGAAAAGGTTATACAAAAACAGAGGATGGAAAACGAATCATTTCTTTGGATGAAGATACGATACAAGTGTTGCAGGAATGGAAACAACGACAATCAAAAATAGGGATTGACGATTTTGTTTTTAGTTATGATGGAACACCGATGATTAAATCGACACTTGCTAGAATTATTCAACGCTATGCAAAGCTCGCAAATGTTCATCGTATTCAAGCTAAAGGGCTTCGACATTCACATGCATCCTATCTCATAAATGAATTTAATGTTTCTGTTTTGATTTTGTCAAAACGTATGGGGCATTCCAGTCCAGAAATTACCTTAAAGCATTATTCACATATGTGGTCAGGTGTAGATGAACTCATTGCGGAAGAGATGACAGGTAACATTAATATACGAACAGCGGAAAAATCAGGTATAGCATTTAATGGTAATCAAGCAGTAAAAAAATAAGTTCCGCCAGAATCCCCGCCAAAATAAGTTTAAGGTGTGATAAAGGTTGATATAACAATGTTTTGACGTCACCTGCAAACTTGGAGTGGGAGTAGTAGAAGGAGAGCTGAAACCCCTTTGTTTATAAGGGTTTCGGCTCTTTACTCTATTTTCGTTGCATTGTTATTGCATTATTTGTTTTTAAACCTTTACGTAGGTAACGAGCAGTGAATTGATTCTTGGGTGAAGTATCTTCATTTTCTGTTGCTGTTTGGTAAGACATAATACCTTCTAATTTATAGGCTACTTCAAAGTTACTGTTTGGATACAAATGTCCGTAAGTGCCGAGTGTCGTTTCAATATCTTCATGCCCTAGGCGGTCTTTAATGATTAATGGGTTTTCGCCCATACTAATAAGCAAAGAAGCGTGAGAATGTCTTAAAGCATGTAATCTAATTCGATGAACCCCAGCTTTTTTTGAAAAACGTGTAATGGCATTCGCTAACGTATGCTTTTGTGTGGGGATACCATTATAGCTCATTACAAAATTGGTTTGAACGACAGATTGCTGCACGTCCTTCCATTCGCGGAGTAACGTTAATGTATCTCCATCTAATGCAATATGACGAACACTAGCCTTTGTTTTTGGTTCTACAAAAGAATAATTATCCAAATTCTTATAGTAAAGTGTTTTATCGATATATAACAGACCTTTGTCAAAGTCAATATCTTCCCATTGAACCGCAGTGGCTTCTCCAATTCGCATGCCTGTCATAAATAAAAACCACAATGAAATAAATAAAAAATGTTGATAATAATCTTCTTTATAGAAAAGAGAGATGACTTTTTCAAATTCCTCTTTTGTCCAAAAGTCTATTTTTGTCTTTGTTTTCTTCACATTACCTACAATTTTTGATGGATTATTTTCAGCTAACCCTAAAACAACAGCTCGATCCATTGCCATAGAAAACAACCCTTGAACATTTCTAATATAAGAAGAACGATACTTCTTTTTAGATAACGCTAATTGCAATTTTTGAACATGAATCGGGGTAATTTCTGTTGTGATTAAGTTATTAAAAAAAGTGAAATGTTTTCTTACAGTTGGTAATCGATTATCGTACGTTCTTCCTTTTACTTGTGTTTTATACCAAGGTAAGAAAATATCTTCAATAAAATGTTGGAATAAAACGTCATCTTGCTTTTCTTCTAATGCGTCTGACTTTGTAAGCAGTAACCTCGAATATTCTTCCCTTGCTTCTTTTTTTGTCTTAAAACCACTGCGGTACTTCTGAATTTGCTTGCCAGTGATGGGGTGATATCCTAAATTTGCCCTAAAATAATAAGTTCCGTTCTTTGCCTTTTTTACGATATCTTTAGTCATGATTTCACTCCTTACGCAATTAGTGCAAGAAGTACAAATCACACATCTAAAGTTATCCCTAATACTTCTTCAACAGCTTCTTTAGGAACACGATCTAACTTTTTAGATTGATAATACGCATGTCCTTTTGAAATCATTAGTTTTTTACATTCTCTAATGATATCAGCTGAAAAAGAGGGACCATAACCTAGTGCTATTAAGTCTTTTTTAGTGACTGTGACCATATGAACTCCTTTCCATAGACTAGGATATGCTATTTGATATCTGTCTATTATTATATCGCTTCTATAAAACTAATTCTAATATGTTGCGTGAATTTGGCTCTTGCACTAAAATAAAAAGGATTTAATGTCATAACTTGATAGTTACTTTAACCTATCTTGCTAAATTGAATATAAAAAATCAGACGGCTGCTGGTGCAGCTCCACGGGAATTTCACCCCTGCAAGTATTTCTTCCAGCCCTACTCATAGCTTGCGACGGTTCAAACGCTCGAACCATGACGATAGGGGAGTATCATTATCCTAACTAATGAGTTATCGCTAGCAATCCACCACGATTACATTAGATTCATAGATTATCGCTCGTTTCTAACGAAAGTCATGGCGTATGAATCAATTGGCTCATCATCAGTAGAACGTATCTGATTTTTTGCTTATACTGCACGGCGTAATCTTCCGTGCTTTCTTTGTCAAAGAACAAATATATGATGAATGAAAGGGAAAACCTAACCATTCTGTATTCAAATTTTGAAAGTTAAAACAGATTGCATAAGCTTCGCTCGTAAGCGTTCGCGTGTATCTTCGTCGATGCCCCAATAAGTGTTTCCTTGTTCATTACGGAGCTTACGCATGGATAGGCTTGTCATATAGCTTCCATAATGTAGAACAACTACTTTCATTGCTTCTAGCTCACCCTTATTTGCAGCTAAAATGATTGGATACGGCAAAAAGCCACGCTCATTGATTTCCGTATTAGTATTAATCATCCCATTCATCTGCATGCTCCTCCAAAAAACGTCTTGATGATTTCCCCTTTCATTACCTTCAACAAGTTTTTTTGTAAAATGCCAAAAATCAGAGAAAAAGTTTTTAAAAAACAATAACCCAACTGAATATTAACAGTTAGGTAGAATCATTTTTAATATTTAATATTAAGGACCAAAACAAGAAATACTTTAAATGTCAAACTCTATTTTATTACAATTCACATAAAAACTGATCGAACATAATAATGAATAATACAAAATAAAGTTTTTTAAATCGTGGTATTAATAGAACAATTTTTGAAAAAATCGATCAAAATATAATAAAAACCTGGTTATAGCTATTTTCAATTAATGCACTTACTATTGGCTATATTATTTAATATTTCTTAAGCCTTACGATAAACATTATTCTACTTGAACACCTTTAATTTGATACTATTTTCCGATTAACCAATTTCTTTAACCCCACCATTATACTTATAAATGATAATAATTTCTGATTTTTGGAAAGTGGATGATGACCTTCGTATATTTCCCGTCTTCTGAATGAATGGAAAGGTCATGTCCTAATTTAAGAGCCATTTCTTTTGCAAGGTAGAGACCTAAACCGGTAGATTTGGCATGACTTCTCCCAATAAATCCTGTAAATCCTTTTTCAAATACGCGGCTGATATCCTCTGGCTTAATTCCAATGCCTGTATCTTGAATCTGTAGCCGCTTTTCTTTTCGATCTTCCTCAAATTGTACGGAGATTTCCCCGCCTTCACCTGTATATTTTAAAGAATTTGAAAAAACTTGATCCATAATAAAACCAAGCCATTTACTGTCGGTATGGACAACCTGTTCAATATTGTTCATATGAAAACGAATTTGCTTGTTAATAAAAGATTTGGCATATTTCTTTACACTGTTTTTAGCAACTTGATCCAACACTACCTCGGAAATAAAATAATCTTTGGAAAAAGAATCAATGCGAGAATAATAAAGAGCCTGCTCCACGTAATTTTCGATTCTATCCAACTCATCTTCAAACTTGTCCACAAGGTATTCAACAGTTCTTCCATTACTGTTTTCCATAAGCAAGCGACCTGCCGCAATCGGAACCTTGACTTCATGAATCCAAGATGTAATAAAGTCTTGATGATCCATTTTTTCGTTATACAACTTTTGTAATTGATCGCCATGCACACTATTTACTTTTTTTAATAACTCAAGATATAACAATTGTTCATCGTTTCGCGGTTTAGGCAGAGTTGCGAGAAATTCTTCATGGTTACTTTCAATCAAATCATTTAATTCCCGATAAAATTCTCTATTGTAATAGTATTCGATGATTACGTATATAGCTACAATAAAAAAGATAACCATATTGATATAGACGATATTACTTACAGCGTTTCTGGAATCTGTGCTCACAATCATCATCAAAGAAACAAAGAACATAATGATCATGTTTAATATAAAGAAATTTCGTTTATCTTTTAAGTAATGAAAGAAATTCATTGAATTATATAACCTTGTCCTTTCTTAGTTGTAATAAAGTGTTCTTTTCCAAGCTCAACAAGTTTTTTACGCAGGCGAGCAATATTAACCGTCAATGTATTTTCGTCCACGAAATTTTCATTCTTCCAAAGGCTACGCATTATTTTCGTACGACTGACGATGATTCCTTTATTTTTCATAAGAATTTTTAAAATATGAAATTCTGTTTTCGTGAGTTCCGATTTTCGATCTCCATGTAAGACCTCTCCGTTTTCAAGATTTAATATAATTCCATCATGTTCCATTGTCTGAGACTGTGTTTCCATATAGGAATACGTTCTGCGGAGGAGTGCATTAATTTTTGCAATCAATACATCCATATGGAAAGGTTTTTGAATATAATCATCTCCTCCCATGTTCATCGACATCACTATATCCATTGGTGTATCACGGGAAGAGAGAAAGATCATAGGGACCTTTGAAATTTCTCTGATTTTACTACACCAGTAAAATCCGTCAAACGATGGCAAATTGATATCCATGATGACTAGGTGAGGATCATGATTAAGAAATACCTGCATGATTTGGTCAAAGTCTTCAATCTTAACGGTTTCAAAACCCCACTTTTCTAATGTTTCCCCTACCATATCACGAATGGTCAAATCATCTTCCACAATCATGATTTTCATTCCTCTTCCCTCCAAACAATCATCCTTCTGTAACATCATATTAATTGAATATCGACCAATATACAAAGAAAACATCGTGTTTAAAGATACTTTTTATCAATGTGACGAAAATGTAAGGTTACGAGATCAAGCTGTAAGTTTATATTAAGGCTTCCTATTGTACAATTAAATTGTAGAAAAACAGCTCTGAATGGAGGATTTATATATGAATATTGTAGTCGAAGCAAAACAAATAAAAAAAGTCTATGGTGCAAAGGGAAATGTATTTTCAGCTTTGGAGGATATAGACTTAACGGTCATGGAAGGTGAATTCGTCGGTATTATGGGACCCTCGGGTGCTGGTAAATCAACTTTACTAAATATATTGGCAACTATTGACGAGCCGACTACGGGTAACATCGTGGTTGACGGAATCAATTTGACAAAGATGAATGAAGAACAATTATCTGCCTTTCGCCGTGACAAACTTGGTTTCCTTTTCCAAGACTATAATTTATTAGATACTTTAACTGTGAAAGAAAATATTATCTTGCCGTTAGCCTTGGCAAAATTGAACATTAAAGAATTGGAACGAAGAGCAGATGAAGTGGCAGATAAATTTGGAATTCGCGACATTTTAAATAAGTACCCGTATCAAATTTCTGGTGGACAAAAGCAACGCACGGCAGCTTCGCGAGCGATTATTTCAAAGCCAAGCCTAATATTGGCAGATGAACCAACAGGTGCGTTGGATTCGAAATCAGCAACAGACTTGTTAGAAAGTTTAAAGGATCTAAATGAACAAGACAAGGCAACCATTTTAATGGTTACCCATGATGCTTATGCGGCAAGTTATTGTAATCGCGTCCTATTTATTAAAGACGGTAAAATCTTCACAGAACTTGTGAAAGGGAAAAGATCCCGCAAAGAATTTTTCAACAAGGTGTTGGATGTTCTATCCGCACTGGGGGGTGGAGCAAATGACATTATTTAGTTTAGCAAGGAAAAATATTAAAGGTAATTTCAATAATTATTTTGTCTATTTTGTTACGCTCGTATTCAGCATGGTTATTTATTATACGTTCACTTCCTTGCAATATAGCGAAAAAATTCAGGAAAGCATTGAATTGTCGGATACAATGAGTTTCATGTTTGGGGTATCATCAATTATCTTAATTTTATTCGTAGCAATCTTTATTTTATACTCCAATTCATTCTTCACAAGAAAAAGGAAGAAAGAAGTCGGATTGTACGCCATACTTGGTTTACGCAAGAAAACCATTGCAAAAATGTTATTTTATGAAAATTTGATTATGGGAATCATTGCAATAGTTATTGGAATTATTCTTGGAACCTTACTTTCCAAATTATTTGCAATGATTTTAATAAAACTTATGGGTTCAATTGCCGATGTGGACTTCGGTATTTCCATTCTAGCGATTACCCAAACAGTCATAGTCTTTATGGTCATTATTTTATTCACTTCTGTTCAAGGTTACCGTTTGATTTATCGTTTTACATTAATCGAATTATTCTATGATGAGAAAAAAGGAGAACAAATTCCAAAGGTTTCACTTATTTCGGCTGTTATCGGAGTTATATTGCTTGTCGTTAGTTACTGGCTGATATTAAAACCATTTCCTGACGAATTTACTACGGAATATTTAATGAAAAATTATGGTATTGCTTTTGTTGCTCTCGTCATTGGCACCCATTTATTTTTTCAATCTGTAACGGTCTATTTATTAAGATTATCACAAAAAAATAAGTCGCGTTATTACAGAGGAACTAGAATAATTGAAACATCTCGCTTACTGTTTCGTATTAGAGGGAATGCACGTACCTTTACAGTCATTGCATTGTTGAGTTCTGCAACGATCTGTTTCTTAGGTGCAACTTACAGTGGGTATTACAGCAACGAAAAAAGAGCTGAGGAAGTTGTTCCGTTCAGCTATTCGCATTTGTCAAAAGGTCCAGAATTTGATTCGCAGGTGGAGAGCATAATAAAAGCAGATCATCGACATCCAATAAAAGCCCAACTAGACATACCCGTCATTCAGGTAAAAGCAATACTCTCATTTCAACTGGATTATGACATAAATCCTGTGCAATTAATCTCAGAAAGTACATTTAATAAAGCAGCGAATGCTTTAAATAAGGATGAAACAGTCTCACTATCAAGAAATCAAGCAGCAGTAATCCAGCCAAGGTTTACTGAATATACGAAGTCGGTTTTTAAAGGAGAAAATATAACGATTCAATTGCCTCAAGGAAGCAGCAAACTGCCATTTGTTCATATGGTTGAAAGTAATGTGCTACCTTTCGATTATCCCGATTTCTTTCTCGTAGTCAGTAACGAAATGTTTGCTGAGATAGCCAAAAAAGAGGCTCCATTAACTTATAAAGTATATGAAGTGGAAAATGAAGTAACGGCACAAGCCACATCAAAGAAAGTAAATAAACTGGTTGGAAACGATTTTCAAGTTTCTTCATCATTTTATACTGAGTATAAGCAAGGTAAAGAAGGAAACGCAATTACTCTTTTTATTTTTGGATTTTTGGGGCTTGTATTTTTAGCGGCAAGTGGAAGTATCATTTATTTCAAACAGTTAACAGAAGCGAATGAGGCGAAAGGACACTATGAAATCCTTAGAAAAATCGGTGTCAATAAAAAAGATATACGTAAATCAATCAAAAGACAGTCATTATTTGTGTTCGGATTGCCACTAACCGTAGGAATATTGCATAGTTGTGTGACATTGTACTTTACTAGCAACTTTATTTCTAATCTAATTGGAATCAATCTTATCTTCCCTATTCTAATGGCTATAGTCTTCTTTGTTATCATCTATGCAGTCTATTATGTATTAACTGTTAATACGTACAATCGCATTGTAAACAAATAAGAGCGAAACATCTCTCGAATGTTCGGTTCGAGAG
Source organism: Oceanobacillus sp. HCA-5259 (assembly GCF_037892815.1). Lineage (NCBI taxonomy): Bacteria > Bacillati > Bacillota > Bacilli > Caryophanales > Bacillaceae > Oceanobacillus > Oceanobacillus sp. HCA-5259. The sequence continues at coordinate 66,120 of NZ_JBBKBV010000015.1, forward strand.
GTGTTTTGTCATGTATTCCTTTGTTAAAAAAATCCTCATTGCTCTAGAATCTAGACCGATTATATTATTGAAGTTCAATTTGAACATCCTTAAATCTTCTAACATCAAAAAATCGAATGATTGGAAATATGATAACTCCCATACAAAATGTATCGCCAATAGAAACACAATTAAGCCTGTACTATCAGAAATGATGCCATATTTTTTCATTAATTTATTTTGAACCATGTAATATTCTTTCTCAGTAATCAATTTACGGGTTAGCAGTTGTTTTAACATAGCAATTTGCATACTATAAGGAATCAAATTCTGTTTCAAAAAACACGCCCCCTTATAATTAATCAATTAAAAATCAGACGGCTGTTGGTACAGCTCCACGGGAATTTCACCCCTGCAAGTATTTCTTCCAGCCCTACTCATAGCTTGCGACGCTTTGAACGTTCGAACCATGACGGTAGAGGAGTATCATTATCCATACTGATGGGTTATCGCCAGCAATCCACCACGATTGTATTAGACTCATAGATAATCGCTCGTTTCTATCGAAAGTCATGGCGTATGAATCAAGTAGCTCATCATCAGTAGAACGTATCTGATTTTCGGTCTATACTGCACGGTGTTATCTTCCGTGCTTTCTTTGTCAAAGAACAATATATGTGAAAGGGAAAACTTAACCATGTAATCAAATCTTGAAAGCTAAAATGCTATGCATAAGCTTCGAACGTAAACGATCATGTGTGTCTACATCAATGCCCCAATACGTATTACCACGCTCATCATAAAGTTTACGCATAGACAAACTTGCCATATAGCTTCCATAATGCAAAATAACGTAATTCATCGCTTCTGGATCACCCTTATTTGCAGCTAAAATAATTGGATACGGTAATAAGCCACATTCGTTGTCTTTTGTGTTAGCATCAATCATCCCAGTCATCTGCATGTTCCTCCAAAAATCGCTTTAACCTTTTAAAAGAGCTTGTCCGTCTATACTGAACCGTACTACGAGGAATCTCTAGTAGTTCGGCTATTTCTACATCTGATTTATCAAAAAAATAGTATAGTAGGACTGTCTTACGCTTTTCTATTGGCAAAGTACGCAACGCTTCAGCGAGTAATTTCGGAGTTATTTTCTTTCCAACCACTTGAAAACTTTGTCCTTCTTCTCCTTCATATTGCTGATCTAAGGTATAGAGTTGATTTTCTTCTTGTGGTGTGAGATCAGAAAATGTCATCTCCTTTGCTTGTCGTTGTTGTCTTTCGTTGAAAATATTGATTGCTTCATTCTTCAATACACGTTTACAAAAAGCATTAAATGCACAGCGAACTTGCCACTCGGTACGATCTGGTTCTATCATGCATTTCCTCTCCCTTCGCAACTGCAAAGGTGGGTGATGATTTCCTCTTTCATAACCTTCAACAAGATTTTTTATGAAATGCCAAAAATAAGAGCAATATTTTAAAAAAATATTCATTAGATACAAAAAAGCCCAACTGAACATAAGTCAGGTGGGAGTAAAAATTTATACATATTATTAAATGGTTATTGCTTCAATGCTTTTATAGAACTTTAAGCCTTTTTGGTTATGTAACACGGTATCGAATTAGGATTAAAATAAACACGGTGATATCCTCTTAATACCGCGATTAAATTTCTATATAGTTTTTGTAGTCCAAACAATAAATTCATATCGTTTTTAGCTATATTAAAAGTTGTTATCCATTAATTCTGATTTTGTATTAGTTACAATTTTGTTTGTTGCTTTTTAACCAATTATATATTATCATTATCAATAATGAAACTATTTGTTGATATAAAAATAAAAGATAATTATTTTAACAATCCAAGTATAAAAGGAGGTATTTGGTTATAACTTTTAAAGGTAAGAGAGATAAGACTTTTCACATAGTTTTTATCTGTAGTATTATATCTTATAGTCTAATTGGTTTCATTTTAGGCTTTTTATTAAAAAAAGAACACTCTGATCTTGATGTTATATTATTTTTGCTTATATTCTCTTTACCGATATTGATTTTTATTTGGTGTATTTTTGATCTTAAGTACGTTCTTAAGAAAGACCTTATCTTTAAAAGCAGGGCTTTTTATAAAACGAATTCCATATAACAAAATACTTAATGTAAAGTTAGTTACATTTACAATTGAAGATTTTTTGGTTGGTTTCAGAATGCTGTCTGCTAAGGACGGAATAAAAATTATATATGCTGGTGGTTATGGAGAGATTAAAATATCACCTAAAGAGAAGTCTTTATTTATAAGAGAGTTAAAAAAGCGGATAGATAGCAGTGCAAAATAATATTGGAATAGTTTTGATGTGCATTATCAATAGAATTATATCCACCCTGATTATGAAACGTTGCCAATGATATAACAATAATGATGTAGCATGAAATTCAAAATATCAGAGTCCTGTAAATAGTTGCATTATAAATATAAGTTGTTAGATAAGAAAGCAATTTAGGGGTGAATATTCTGGATAAGTTGCCAATAGATAAAGTAATAACGGAATATGAAATAATTCCAACAGATATAAAATTACTTGGAGGTTTCGAAAACAATGTCCTTGAATGTATTGGGCAAGATAAGTCGATTGTTTTAAAATTTTATACTACTCAAAAATATTCAATTGAACGAATAAAAGCTGAATTAAATTGGATTCGACACTTACAAGGTGCTGATGTTATAGTAACCTCTCCTATACCTACAATTAATGGTGAATTAATTGTAACAGCTTGCAATATTTTTAATCAGAAGTATCATGTTGTGGCTTATGAAAAAGCAAAAGGAACTCCGGTTAATGATATGAATTCGAATGAATGGGATGATCATTTATTTTATATTTGGGGAAAAACGATGGGCAAAATGCATGTGGCAGCAAAAAGTTTTCAATTCTCTAATGATATTTTTAAAACATTACAATGGAATAAGGAAGATATAATTGTATCTCCCCCTGAACTAGGAAAGACAATACATTCGCAATGGAATAAATTTATAAGTCAGATGAAACAATTTCCAAAAGACCCTCATTCTTACGGTTTTATCCATCATGATTTGCACCAACAAAATTTCTATTTAGACCATAATGAGTTAGTTTTATTTGACTTCGGTGACGGGATATTTCATTGGTTTGCTAATGATATAGCAATATCGTTGTATCATGCGATCCAAAGTATACAAGCGAATGAGCAGAAAAAAAGAAAGGAATTTGCAATGACTTTTCTTTCTTCTTTTATTAGGGGATATATGAGAGCAAATCAATTAAATGAGAAATCATTGTTAAAGATACCATTTTTCATTAACTATCGACAAATTTATTCCTACGTTTATTTTATAAATTACTTAAGCGTGGAACAAAAAAAACAAGTTCAGGTTACTAACATGCTAAAAAAAATGAAGAACAATATTGAAAAGCATATTCCATATCTAAATATAAACGATAATGACATAAAATCACTTCTATAACGATTTGAGAAAGTGCAACGGTTCTTATAATTAAATCGTTATTTTTCTTTTTGATATAGCAATTTGGAATTGGGAAGTGTAAACTGAACTGTATAAGTGAGAGAGCATACAACTCTTGCTTCGCAGTTCAGTTTATACTCCCGGGCATATCCAAAACTGGGCCATGGTCAGGAACCAGCTGCTCCTTCATGATGAGCTTAAAGATAGAGTTTTAAAATTCATTGAGTATAGTGAACTTTCATACTTTATTTGACAAGCCCAGATTGTCTTGAAAACCGTTTGATTTAATTCCATAATTGATCCATCATGATTTACCCCATTACATCATAGTAATCATTCAGACTTTCATTGTTCAGCGTAGCTGTTCATTCGCTTCTAATAAACTCCTCATTTAACAATGAATACATATATAAATCATCGTATTTTCCCGTACCATATTCATATTGTCTCAATAATCCTTCCTTTACAAAATGAAAATTTTCTAATAATTTTAACGAGGCGATATTTTCAGGTTCAACTAACGCTTCAATCCTATTTATGTTCATGTCTTTAAACCCATATTGTAAAATATTTGCTAATGCTTCACTCATAAGACCTTTTCCCCAAAATTTTCGATGTAATTCATAACCAATTTCAGCGCGCATATTTGCTTTACTAATATTTAGAAAACCACAGCTTCCGATTATTTTAGGATCATCTTTTAAAGAAATGCCCCACCTTATTCCAGTTTGTTCTTTAAATATATTTTCATACCATTTAATTTCTTTTTTTGTCTCTTGTATCGATTCATATGGGTGTATACCCATGTACCTCCTTACACATTCGTCTGATAAATAAGTATGCATGTCGACAGCATCTGAGGCATTAGCTTGCTTTAATATTAATCTTTCAGTATTGATAATAGGAATTAATTCTGGAAATTGTAACTTATTTTTAGTCATCGTATCCTCCATTTGATTTAAATTATAAAGAAAAATCACTATTCCGTGTCGACTTATTTAACATGTTAATAATTAGTCTCGATCCACTCCTCTGCCGGGATTACATATGACCTTATCCAAAAACCATTGATAATCTTAATAATTATAAGGAATAATTGTAAGTGCAACCGTTCTTGCAATTGAATCCTTATTTTTTTCTTTTTGATGATACGTATATAGAAGTTTGGAAAGATCGTCTTGAAAACTGATAAATTCTTCATCCGTTAGGTTTAATTCCATGATTGAAAAAGTGGAAAGGTCTTTATTAATATTTTCTGATTTTAAAAAATCTAAGTAACTTTGATATTGTTGTAAGATAAATAATTGATAGTAAGAAATAAAGTCGATTTTATCTTCATCTTTTGCATTATCCCAATCTTCTTCCTCAATTTTAATGGCATTTTCATTTAAGGCATAGTAGTTTTCCATTACTGATCGCACTTTTTCTTGTCGTATAACAAAAATTACATTTGAATCCTGCATATGTTGAATATGTCTATATAAAGTTGCTTGAGAAACATCTTTAAGCTTTTTGGCAATTTCTAAAGTTGTCATCCCTTCATCTTTCTTATCCATTAATGCTAATGCAATTTTCATTCTAATCGGGTGTATAAGTACTTCCATTTTTCTCATTAGTAGTGCTCCTTTACTTATGGCTTCAAACCAATTATATATAATAATTAAATTTCCACAAATCAACTTGCTTTTCACTCCATTATACATTATCATTATCAATAATGAAACTGAATTTAATTATGAGTAATTATTTTTAAAACAAAGGAGAATAATAATGAATTTTGATCAGTTGTATGAAGTTGATTGGCATGCAGTTTTGCCGATACTCATTCCGATCTTATTAGTAAATGTTATATTAATGTTTATTGCTTTTCTTGATATGTACATTTACAGAGAGAGTCGAGACAAGAAACTTTTTTGGATCATTGTCATTTTGCTTTTTAATACATTTGGATCTGTACTATATTTAGTTATTGGTAGAAAGAAAGGGTGATAATCAATGGAATTAGTTATGCAAAAAGTAAATAAAGCATTCAAGGAAAAGAAAGTAATCAATAATTTTTCATTACATATTCATTCTGGTGAATGCGTTGGTTTAATTGGTCCCAATGGAGCTGGAAAATCAACAATCATGAAAATGATTACGGGAATACTTCAACAGGATTCAGGAATGATCAAACTGGATAATAAAGAAATGACTAAAATGAAAAAGGCGGTAGGATACTTACCTCAATACCCAACATTTTATGAATGGATGAGAGTAAAAGAATCACTAATATTTATGGGGCAGTTATTTGAAATACCTGATAAAACATTACAACAACGAATAAAAGAATTGTTGCATACGGTAGGTCTAGAGAATAATGAGGAAGATCGCATTGTAACACTCTCAGGTGGTATGAAGCAGCGTCTTGGAATTGCGCAGGCTCTTCTTCATAAACCGACCTTTGTTATATTAGATGAACCTGTTTCAGCATTAGATCCAGTTGGTAGACGTGAAATCATTCAATTAATTCAACAAATTAAAAACAATACAACCGTATTACTATCTACACATATTTTGAGTGATGCAGAAGAAATATGTGATCGCTTTGTTATTTTGAAAGATGGAGAATTAGTCGCTGACACAAATAATGAAGACATTTTTGGAAGTAGATTTCAAAATACATTAAGTATTGAATTGGTTAATGAAGACATTTATATAGAAGAACTATTAAACAAACAAACTTATGTAAAAAATATTAAAAAGCAGCATGATCGATATTTGATAGAAGTGACTGATATAGATAAAAACAAATTTGATGTAATGAAAATAATCAACGAGAAGCGAATTAACTACAAAAAAATAGAAATATACAGAGAAAATTTAGAAGATATATTCTTAAATTTGGTGGTGAAAAAATGAAACAATATAAGGTCCTATTAAAAAAAGAATGGAAACAGTTTTTGATGGAGTGGAAAATAATATGGTTCCCTATTGTATTTATTTTACTAGGGCTTATGCAGCCTGTTGTTACTTATTATATGCCACTTTTACTGGAGACTTTTGGGGGAAGTGAAGGAATTACAATAGATCCGTTAGTGATGAAACAGACAAGTGGCGAAGTTTTAGCTAGTACGATCGGTTCCCAATTTGATCAGTTAGGTGTAATGGTTATTGTTATTAGCATTATGGGAATGATACAGATGGACAGGAAGGATGGAATGTTAGATATTATTTTGACCAAGCCTGTCAGCCTAATATCTTACGTATTATCTAAATACTCTTCTCATTTATTATTAGTTCTTTTCTCTATTAGCGTTGGTTATTTGATTTCGTATGGTTACACTGTTTTTTTATTTGACCCAATTCCAATTCAAAATGTGTTACTTGGATTTGCCTACTATTCCTTTTGGATTGCATTTATAGTTGCTTTAGTTTTATTAATGAGTGCCGTATTTAAACAAACAGCTATTCTTGCCATTAGCTCTATTGGTATTTTGTTTATGATTCATATGATGAAGGGCTGGAATCGTATACTTGATCTTTTGTTGCCATCTACAATATCTGCTGAAGCAATGAATCAAATTATTACAGGTCAAGGTTCAGAAATATTTATTCATATAGTAGTTACTGTTCTTTGGTCAATCATTCTAATTTATTTAACGGTTCAAAAATTAAGTATTAGAAAAGAATAGAGAATGGAGGAGATATTTATGTTACAAGTTGTATCACTTATAAAATCATTTGATGGAAAGCCTGTTTTAAAAGGAATTAATTTACATGTGAAAGAGAATGATATATTAGCATTTGTAGGTGGAAACGGAGCTGGTAAAAGTACCACATTAAATATTATTACTGGGATCATAGAGGAAGATAATGGAATAATACAAATAAACGGAATAAATAAAAGTTCAAGCGTTGATTATAAAAAACAATTTTTTTATATACCAGATACGATTCAAGTGTTCAACCATGTAACTGCAAGAAATTGGTTATTATTTTTAATGCGAATCTATGAATGCAATAAAATAGATGTATTAAACAAATATATACAGGAATTTGATTTAGAGCATGATTTAGATAAACAAGTTGGTTCCTATTCCTATGGTATGTTGCATAAATTGGCTTTAATAGCGGCTTTTACAATACATCCTAAAATCATTATTATGGATGAACCGATGAATGGACTTGATCCACATGCAATGGTTACATTTAAAGAATCATTAAATAACTATGTCCAAAATGGTGGAACAGCTATTTTTTCGACTCATCTATTAGATATTGCTGAGAAAATCTGTACTAAAATTGCTATATTAAAAGATGGAAAAATAGTTCTCCAAGATGATATGGATAGTGCAACTAAAACTGGCTCTTTAGAAAGTATTTTTATGGAGAATCAATATGATGAATATTGAATTAATTCAATTATTTATGAATGATTATTATAAATTACCAAGGCAAAAGAGCATCCGTGTTGTCTTAACTATTGCAATTGTTTATTTTTTTATGCAACTATTTGTAGTAAATGGTTACATATTTTTGAGACATGATGTGAGTACATTAATCATTTTAAATATTTTACTTGTATTCATTTTAAGTGGACTAACAACGCTTTATTTCTCATATGCATTGTTATTGTCTAATGAAGAATATGAAAAGTTAATTTATCTTCCAATAAGTGAACAAGATATTATGAGGTCGAAAATAATAAGTAGCATGCTTTTACCATTAACATTTTCGCTCGCTCCTCAATGGATAACCGTACTATTCATGATCATGAAGTTTGAATGGATGATTTTATTAAAATATCTTTTATTTATTCCATTATTTGTTTTGTTAATTATATTGATCCATTACGTACCAATGTCTATTTTATATTTAATCAGAAAGTATTTTAAAAGTCATGCCCATTTTTTAATTGTAAACAGTCTGGTTATTCTATGCTTATGGGGAGGGGCGATCTATTCATTTGTTTCCTTCGTTAATTTAAAAGAAATTCATTTTAACGTACATGGTATGAGTGCCTTACAATTCGTGGATGAGTTAATTTTATTTATACACCATGTGATATCATCTTTACCAATAATGACATCGTTGCTTGGAAACAATGAAGCCGTAAAATATATCATCTTATTATTGTTACTATCTTTTACTAATTTCTTTATGTTTACAGTAGCAAGTTATAATATAGCAAAAAGATATAAGATTAATTCACAATTAGATTCCAAACCTTTGGCTATTAATCAAAAGAGGATGCTATTCTCAAAAAGTGACCTGTTATTTTATATGCAAAGAGAAAATTTAATCATTCAATCTTATGCCTACTTTAGAGTACAAATGTTGATAACAGTCATAATGCCAATTATTATTGGGTTCATTGTTCTTTTATTTAAAGAAAATATTTTTAACCTATTAGATATTTCTTTTTTAAAAGCAAACTTTTTCATTGTATATTCTTATGTTGTATTTCTTATGTGCATCTTTAATAATCAAATAGGAACAGTCTATTCTAAAGAGGGAAAATTGTACGCTACACAAAAATATATGCCTTTAAATGAATCTTTATTAAATACAGCCAAAGTGATTTATATAACAATTATGAATATCATCAGTATTGTTATTAGCTTTGTTGTTTACTTTGTGATGGAAGGATTTACTGTTAACAGTATACTTATGCTCATTTTTTTGATTATTTTATGTTTGTTAAATAATCTATTAGCACCATTATTTGATAAGAAAAAGCCAATGGTAGATTGGGAAAAGGCATCTGATGCGATTAAATCGAATTTCAATGTTGTAATAGGGATGGTTACTTCCATACCAGTTGTTAGTTTATTTCTCATCATTCATGCAATTGGGTTGATGATGAATATAAGTCAAATTCTTTTACTTTCAGTTCTAGCAGTTTTAGCCATTGTTTTAGTAATTTTTCTTAGAAAAAAAATATATGCAAATACTTAATACGCCTACAATTAAAAAGTTGACTGCTCTGAATGTCACCTAAGGTGCAGTGCAAATACAAGGTATATCATTAAAGTTATCTTG
>NZ_JBBKBV010000016.1:0-71549 GCF_037892815.1 Oceanobacillus sp. HCA-5259
AATCTTTTCTTTTCAAAACTTTAAGTTGACCAGCACGCCTGCTTATATTATAATTTAGGAAGCATGTGACTTGATTTTCATATGTAGAAATTTTTGTTTTTTGCTTCGGAGGGAGGGAAACAAGCATGTCAAATTCAACTCGCGTACGTAAAAACGAGTCTCTTGAGGATGCTCTTCGTCGCTTCAAGCGTAATGTATCGAAAAGTGGTACATTGCAAGAATATCGCAAGCGTGAACACTATGAAAAACCTAGCGTAAGACGGAAGAAAAAATCGGAGGCAGCAAGAAAGCGTAGATACTAAGAAGAGGGTGTTAGCGTAAATGACTCTACTTGAAAAGCTTAATCAAGATATGATTCAAGCGATGAAGAAGAAGGATAAAGATACCCTTACTGTAATTCGCATGGTAAAGGCTTCGATTCAAAATGAATTGATCAAGCTAGGAAAAGAACATCTTTCGGAAAATGAAGAACTAACAATTTTGTCCAGAGAGCTCAAACAAAGAAAAGAATCCCTCCAGGAATTTACTTCTGCGGATCGAGCAGACCTTGCTGACAAGGCTCAGTTTGAAATAGAAGTGTTAGAGCAGTATATGCCGAAGCAACTGTCTATAGAGGAAACGGAGAAAATTGTAGAACAAGCTATTCGAGAAGCCAATGCAACATCGATGAAAGATATTGGAAAAGTAATGGGGAAAGTAATTCCATTAACCAAAGGTAAAGCAGACGGCTCTCAAGTAAAGCAAATTGTTGAAGAAAAATTGAAATGAAAGACGAGTTAGCATGCTAATCAGTCTTTTATACCCTTAAAATGGTCCCGATCATCATCTTGGTGATATCGGGACCATTTTTTAGTTCTATACAAATTTTCATAACTGAAGGATATGTGGTAGTATTTTAGTAGGAAACGGTATCTTCTGCAAAAAAATTTAAAAAGTGAAACATATGATTGTTTTTATCCGTATAGTAAGATACCAACGAAGGGGGTGTTTAAATTGCCTGCCAAAAAGATCCTGCACTACATATTATTAACATTACTTGTAATCTTCATTTTTCTACCAACTTTTACGAACAAGGCTCACGGGGAAGGAACTGGAAAGCTTGTTTATGTTATTCCAATTGAACGCGAGGTGGAACGAGGACTTGAAGCGTTTTTAAAACGAACGACTAATGAAGCGATTGAGTCAAATGCCGACCATATCATATTTGAAATCAACACACCTGGAGGGAGAGTGGATTCTGCCGGACAAATTGCAGAACTATTACAAGGTCTGGAAATCCCGAACACTTCATTTATTGTAAACGAAGCACTTTCAGCAGGCTCCTATATTGCCCTTAACACCGATACTATTTATTTCAGGCCACATGCAACGATGGGGGCGAGTGGGGTAATTACCGGGGATGGAAATGCTGCCGATGAAAAGGCGCAATCCGCTTGGTTAGCAGCCATGAGAAGTGCTGCTGAATCAAAGGGGAGAGATCCGTTATATGCTGCTGCAATGGCAGACCCATCCATTGATTTGCCTGAATACGGGGCACCTGAAGGTAAGTACCTTACACTTGGTCCAAATGAAGCGGTGGAAGTAGGCTATGCGGAAGGAATTGTCAATCATCGTACAGAGTTATTGGCAGAGCTTGATTTGACAAATGCGACGATCGTTGAAACAGAAACGACGCTTGCGGAAGAAGTAGCAAGATTTTTAACTCACCCGACTGTCATTCCGATCTTGCTTTCAATCGCAAGTCTTGGACTCGTTCTTGAGCTGTATTCTCCTGGATTCGGTATACCTGGAACAATGGGAATTATCGCACTTATCCTATTTTTCTATGGGCATATTGTCGCTGGACTAGCTGGAATGGAAGCCATTATACTATTAGTTGTCGGAATCATTCTCATCGTTTTGGAATTCTTTTTATCAGGTGGTATTGCCGGTCTGTTGGGAATCAGTGCAGTATTAGGCTCCTTATTCATGTCAGGTTATGATCTCGGTCATATGGCACTTAGTATTAGTATTTCGTTTATTATTGCGGTTATTGCTGCGATATTCCTATACCGAAGAATTGGGGCGGATAAAGGCTTGTTCCGCCATATCATATTAAAAGACCAGACAACAACGGAACTTGGGTATGTATCAAGTGTAAACCGTCTCGAGTTGATCGGTATGGAGGGGGTGGCGCTCACTCCTTTACGTCCATCTGGAACCGGCTCATTCGGTGATGAATATCTCGATATTGTGTCAGAAGGCAGCTTTATCGACAAAGGGAAAAAGATTAAAATAACGAAAGTAGAAGGAATGCGAATTGTGGTTCGAGAGATAGTAGAATAAAAAATTATTGTTTTAGGAGGAGTTTTTATGGGTTTTGATGTTTTACCACTTATTATTATTGCCGTGATTATTATTGCACTTGCAATCCTATTCACGTTCATTCCAGTCACACTGTGGATCAGTGCACTCGCAGCAGGTGTTAAGGTGAGCATCTTCACACTAATCGGGATGCGTTTACGTCGGGTTGTGCCGAGCCGGGTGATTAATCCACTTATAAAAGCACATAAGGCAGGACTTAATGTATCAATCAATCAGCTGGAGAGTCACTATCTTGCTGGCGGTAATGTTGATCGTGTTGTAAATGCGCTTATCGCATCACACCGTGCGAATATTGAACTTCCTTTTGAAAGAGGAGCAGCGATTGACCTTGCTGGCCGTGATGTTTTAGAAGCGGTACAAATGAGTGTTAACCCAAAGGTGATTGAAACCCCGTTTATAGCAGGTATTGCCATGAACGGAATTGAAGTAAAAGCTTTGGCACGAATTACTGTAAGAGCGAACATTGACCGTCTAGTCGGTGGTGCAGGAGAAGAAACAGTAATTGCCCGTGTTGGTGAAGGGGTTATTAGTACAATTGGTAGTTCTAATACACATGAACAAGTACTGGAAAATCCTGATTCTATCTCCCACACTGTACTTGCTAAGGGGTTAGATGCAGGAACAGCTTTTGAAATACTTTCAATTGATATTGCCGATGTTGATATCGGTAAGAACATTGGTGCGACACTACAGACCGACCAGGCGGAAGCAGATAAGAAAATTGCTCAAGCGAAAGCGGAAGAGCGCCGAGCCATGGCTGTTGCTCTAGAACAAGAGATGGTTGCAAGAACTCAAGAGATGCGCGCGAAGGTTGTGGAAGCTGAAGCAGATGTTCCGCGTGCCCTTGCAGAAGCACTACGTTCAGGCAATATGGGTGTCATGGATTATATGAATTACCGCAATATTGGGGCGGACACGGAAATGCGCGATACAATCGGTAAACTAACGGAAGACAATGATGATAACAATTAATCACTTCTTTGTTTCCTGTAAAGGAGGGAAGTAATGGGCGAGATTTTCGAATTTATCTTTGAAAATATGTTCCTGGTTATTTTGATCATCTCAGGAATTATCGGAATGCTTTCAAGCAATAAAGAACAACAGAAAAAACAGCAACAACAGCGCCCAAATCGGCCACAGCAGCCACAGACTAGACAGCAAGGGCAACCAAGACCAGCTCCCGCGTCAACTCGGAAAGAAACCGTACGAGAGCGCCCTAAAGAGGTTGTGACGACTAAAATAGAGCCAAAACCGAAAGAAGCAACGGTAACCCTCGCTACACCAAAGAGGATGGAAGAAGAACAGCAGGCTCAAATGGAACGATTACAGGAAAGGTATAGGGGAGCCGCAGATATAAACATCACGGATGGGAATATAGATGACTTCATCAGCCGTCAACAAATGGAAGTATTGAAAAGCTTATCGGAGGAGCAGAAAGTATTAAAGAAAGATATCCGCCGGAGCTTGAAGAAGAAAGGTTTGATCAACGGAATTATTATGGCCGAAGTATTAGGTAGACCTCGTTCCATGAAACCTTACCAGAGTGTCACATCCGAACGTTATAAAAGATAAAAAAAAGCCATTAGCACATCGATTTACTCGGTGCAAAGCTAATGGTTTTTTGTTTTTATCAAGGTCTTAATCATTTTAGTCGTTCATACATATAGAGAAGAGGGGGATGTATCCGTGAAAAAATGGCATCTGAAGTTCCGCAACTTAATGGTTAACTATTTAGCACTTCCTTCCGATATTTTGCTGGAGTTGCCGCGGCTTACGATAATCGGCAACTTCCACCTGTATATTGAGAATCATAAAGGACTAGAGACATATTCCGAGACAGAATTGAAATTAAAAACGACGAATGGATATGTACAAATACTCGGTACTTCCTTTGTCTTGAAACAAATGCTCCCAGAAGAAATTTTGCTAGAAGGAGAAATTGAGGAAATAAAATATATACCTAGTTCATTGTAAAAGGAGGACATATGAAATCTGTAAAAGGATCCTATCTATCAGGAGTTGTAGAGATTCAAGTCACAGGTGACCACCCGGAGCAATTCTTGCAACAATGCGCGCGGAATGGAATTATGCTTTGGGAAATAAAAAAAGTTCATGTTAACCAATGTACAGCAAGCGTGTTGCTTAAAGATGTGAAGGAAATCCGCAAACTTCGGCGTGGAAGCAAATTTAAAATCCATTTTTTGAATAAACATGGATTACCTTTTTTTAAGAAAAGAGTCGGCAGAAAAAAACCTTTGTTAATCGGTCTTCTGCTTAGTTTATTATTATTCTTTATCCTCTCCAATATGGTATGGCAAGTAACGGTAACAGGAGTTCCGGAAGAATTGGAAAATAAAATCAAGGAACAATTAACTAGTTATGGTGTTTATCCAGGAGCGTTTACTTTCTCAATCGAATCCCCTAATCAAATCCAACAATTATTGCTCGAAGATGTGCCGGAATTGCTTTGGATTGGTGTGGACAAAAAAGGGACAAGTTTTTATCTTGAAGGGGTGGAAAAACTCATCATCGAAAAGGAAGAGCCAGCAGGTCCAAGGCATTTAGTTGCTGGTAAGAGCGGTGTTATCCAATATATGTATGTGAAAAAAGGAATGCCTGAAGTAACGGTCAATGATGTGGTCGAGAAGGGGGATGTACTTGTTTCTGGAGCAATTGAAAAGCTGAATATCATTGACGAGGAAGAAGATAAGCAGGAATTCGAATTGGTTGCTGCAGATGGTGAGATTATCGCAACAACTTGGTATAAAGCGGAAGTGAACGTCCCTTTAACAGCAGAGCATGTTGAATTAACTGGCAATACGAATGAAAAATACCGAATTAAATTCGGTTCATTATCTATTCCGATTTGGCCACTCACTCGTTTTGAACATTTTGAACATGAGTTGATAGAAACAGATGAATATCAATTAGATATTTTTGGATGGCGTCCTCCGATCTACTTTACAGCTGAAAAGAGGCTCGAGAGTACTCCTTGGTACAGTGAGAGAACACGAGAAGAAGCAATACAGGCCGGTATTCGCCAAGCTAAAAAAGATTTGCAAAGAAGGCTTGGGAAAGATGCTGAAATTATCACGGAAAAAGTTTTGCATGAAACCATCCGTCATGGTAAAGTAAAACTAAGCTTGTACATCACGGTAGAAGAAAATATAGCTGTTGAACAACCGATAAACCAAGGAGATTAAGTATGGCAGGAAATTTAACTGATATTGATTTACAATTACAAGATCCAACCGAAGCGCTAGCTTTATTCGGAAACAATGATAAGCATTTAAAACATCTGGAATCCCTTTTGGATATCCGTATTGTTTCACGCGGAGAGAAAGTACAAGCTTCAGGCAGTGTGGAAGCGGTTGAAGTACTAAAACAAGTGCTGTTTTCTTTACTTTCTTTAATTCAAAGAGGCATATCGTTTTCGGAAAGAGATATCGCCTATGCGGTAGAGATGGCTAGAAAAGGAACGATCAATCAATTTGAAGCATTATTTGAAGATGAAATTACGAAGAATATGAAAGGAAAGTCCATTCGTGTAAAGACATTAGGCCAAAAAGTATACGTGGACCGGATACGGGCAACAGACTTAGTATTTGGCTTTGGTCCTGCTGGAACGGGTAAAACGTATTTAGCCGTTGTGATGGCTGTCGATGCGTTGAAGAAAGGTCTTGTGAAGAAGATTATTTTAACAAGACCTGCTGTTGAAGCAGGTGAAAGCCTTGGTTTTCTACCAGGTGATTTAAAAGAGAAAGTTGACCCGTATTTACGTCCGCTTTATGACGCGTTGCACGATGTTTTAGGAGTTGAACATACGGCAAGGTTAATTGAGAGGGAAGTTATTGAAATTGCCCCGCTTGCTTATATGCGTGGAAGAACATTGGATGACGCTTTCGTTATTTTAGATGAAGCCCAAAATACAACACCTGCTCAAATGAAGATGTTTTTAACTCGACTAGGCTTCGGGTCAAAAATGGTGATTACTGGTGACATCACACAGATTGATTTACCAAAAGGAGTGCATTCCGGTCTTCGGATTGCGGAACAAATCCTCCAGAATGTAGAGGGTATTTCTTTTGTGTACTTGAAAGGATCCGATGTTGTTCGTCATCCGCTCGTTCAGCGGATTATCCATGCATATGAAAATAATGATACGAATCAGTAAGACCTGCTCTGTAGGTCTTATTTTCACTTAGGGGGTAAGAGGAAAGTGAAAAAGAAAAAGAATTTTTTCCAAAAAGTAGAGAAATGGCTGGGAAATAGAACAAGTTTATTTTTAATTGTCGTTGCAGTGTTCATACAAAGTATTTTCTTCTTTTTCATTTCCTTAAATAATGTCTATACGGAAACGTATGACTTACAACGATTTGCTACAGCGAATACGACGATCCGTTCACCGGTAACGATTGAAAATGAAGTGGAAACAGAGAGAAAGACAAGGGAAGCGGTCCAGCAAATCGGTGACAGATATTCGATATCCGAACAGGTCAATAACGAAAGAATCGGTTATAGTGAGGAGTTATTCGATGCAGTTCTTTCCTTAAACGATGAATCGAATAAGACCAAGGACAAAGATAAACAGGTGAAAGAAGGAGAAAGCGAAGAGGAAGCTGCCGAACTATCGACGGAGGAGAAAATTGACCGATTAAGACAAGTCCTCTCCGAAGAAATTGTACTAGAAGCGAGTGCCGATTCCTTTCGTACATTAATTAATCAACCGCGGGAGGAAATCGAAAAGGCTAAAAAGCTTTTTATCGCTAGTGTAAAAGAGGTAATGGAAGAGGGAGTCCGAACAGAGAATCTGCAATCGGCTAGAGGCATTGTCGAAGATGAAATAAAGTATTCAGAACTCGATCCTGTTCTTAAAGATGCGCTTATCGAGTTTGCAAACTTTATCGTAACAGAAAACTCATTTTTCGATTTGGAAGCGACGAATGAAGCACGAAAAATTGCTGCCAGCAATGTCGATCCGGAAATGATAAAAGCCGGGGAGATCATAGTCAGTGAAGGTCAAGTGATTACGAATGAAATATATGAACAGCTGCAACTTGTCGGTTTACTTGATGGGGAACGTAATTTTTTTCCCGTCATCGGCTTAGTTCTGTTGTTAATTATACTTGGCAGTATTTCATTCGTCGAGATTAATAAGTTGGCCAAGCGTGAAACAATGAATAAGCGCGTATTGGCTGCGCTATTAACGATAAGTTTCATTGTAGTTACATTAATGAAAGTTGTCAGCCTATTTTCGACGGATAACAACCAACTGTTCTATATTATGCCTATTGCCATGGGGGCCCTTTTATTGAAGTTATTCATCAGTGAACGGCTGGCGATCATTATGGCAGGAATTTATGCAATTATAGGTACAGTTATATTCAATGGACTTATTCCAGGGGCATTAAATATTGAAGCAGGAATTTATTTCTTCTTTTCCCAACTGGCAGGAATTATTTTCTTCCCGCAAGTGAAAGACCGTTTAGCTATTTTAAAGGCGGGATTGGGAATTATATTAGTGAATATCCTGACTGTATTACTATTTCTATTCTTGTCCTTTGAAAAATATACGTTAATTGACTTTTTCCTAAACTCAGCATACGGACTTGTTTCCGCATTCTTAGCTGCAGTGTTGACAATCGGTCTTTTACCGTTCTTTGAGACAGGTTTGGGTATCTTATCAGACACGAGATTGCTGCAGCTCTCAAGCCCGAATCAGCCCTTACTCAAGAAATTGCTAGTTGAAGCACCGGGCACTTACCACCATTCTGTCATGGTTGCGAACATTAGTGAGACGGCATGTGAGGCGATTGGTGCAAATGGATTGTTAGCAAGAGTCGGTGCGTATTATCATGATATTGGAAAAACCGTCCGTCCGCAGTTCTTTATTGAAAATCAGTTATCTAATCAGAACCCGCATGACCGGATGGATCCAAAAGAAAGTGCAAAAATAATCATTAGTCACCCTTATGATGGGGTAGAAATGTTGAAAGAGAACAAGTTACCGAAAGAAATTATTGAGATTGCAAAGTCACATCATGGAACTTCATTGCTCAAATTCTTCTATTATAAAGAGAAAGAGAAGAATCCAGATGTGCAGGAAGAGGAGTTCCGTTATCCTGGTCCCAAACCGCAATTGAAAGAGGCTGCTGTTGTCAGCATTTGTGACTCTGTAGAAGCTGCTGTGCGGTCGTTATCTGAGCCGACCGAAGAGAAAATTGAAGAGATTGTTGCAGCGATAATGAGTGATAAAATAGCGGATGGCCAATTGGATGAAAGTCCACTAACATTAACGGAATTAAAAGTCATTCAACGGACAATTTGTGATTCATTAAAAGGTTTTTTCCATTCAAGAATCCAGTATCCAAATAGGGAGGAAACATAATGCATATCGATTTTCATGATAAAACGAATTTATTACCAGCCGACCAGGTGGATCTATTGAAACGTCTATTGGAATTTGCTGCAAAGCGGGAGGGGGTCTCCAACGAAGCGGAGATGTCCGTTAATTTTGTCCATGATGGTGAAATCCAAGAATTAAACCGTAATTACCGGCAGAGGAACACACCGACAGACGTCATATCCTTTGCCATGCAGGACCGTGTGGATGGAGAGATGCATATCCAAGGAGTGGATATACCTATTATACTTGGCGATATCGTGATCTCCGTCGACCGGGCACAGGAACAAGCGGATGAGTATGGGCACACTCTAGAGCGGGAAATTGCTTTTCTGACCATCCATGGATTTTTGCACTTACTTGGCTACGATCATATGACAGAGACAGATGAAAAGGAAATGTTTGCGAAACAAAGAGAGATATTGAGTGAGTTTGGCATTGAAAGATAAGAGAGGAAAGGTCGGCTTTCATCATGCTTTTGCTGGAATCAGGGCCGTATTTAAATCGGAGTGGAACTTTCGTTTTCATGTAAGCACCATGGTACTGGTTCTTGCTGCTGGCTTACTATTCGAGCTGTCGCAGCTCGAATGGGCACTCATTATTATTGTAATCGGGCTGGTTCTTCTAACGGAACTTTTAAATACAGCGATCGAAAAATTGATTGATTATCTGCGACCGGAGATTCATCCCGATGCCCGCTTCATTAAAGATGCGGCTGCAGGTGCTGTTTTTGTCAGTTCCATTGTTGCTGTACTAGTCGGAGTAATTATTTTTCTCCCAAAACTCCTATCCATCTTCTAACGTACTCAGCTGATTACTTTCATTCAGCGTAGGTGTCTTTGCTCGTTTATTTAATTTGGTGCTCTAATCGCCGTTCAGTTGCCCGGCGGACGGATGCTTTCCACGGGCACGGCCTCAGCCTCCTCGGAAGAAGTTCGCTTCCTGCGGGGTCTTCGGACTCGTGCTTTTCCCGTAGGAGTCACCGTCCGCCGGGCAACTGAACTGGTAGAGAGCGTTATTATTAACGGAAACTATCCCAACTATGGTGAGAGTTCTAATTCCTTAAATGAAAAATAGTGCTCCAAATTGGACTTTTCCTAGGAGCAGTCCAGACACCTCGAGACTCCAGCAGGAGGATAGGCATAGGTGAGACCCCGCAGGGCGACAGCCCGAGGCAGACTAAGAACGCCACGTCCTGTGGCAACGTCTGCATTAGCACATCCTATGCGTCGAGGCTCACCAGCCGCCTGCGGAAAGCGAGAGGTGTCTGGACTGCGGACCTCCAGGAGAAGGTTGCACTTACGCTGAATGAAAGTGATTTATCCCCTGTCAATTCTTCGGAAGTTTTCAGAACCTTTGTCGAAAGTAGAAAAAGCGATTCGTTTTATAGTATGATAATAAAAAACAAGACATCTTGGAGGAAAAATTACATGAAATCCAATTATAAATCGGGCTTTATCGCGATTATTGGCAGACCGAATGTGGGAAAGTCTACATTCCTTAATCACGTAATCGGACAAAAAATTGCCATTATGAGTGATAAGCCACAAACAACAAGAAATAAAATACAGGGTGTACTTACAACCGATGATTATCAAATGGTGTTTATCGATACACCAGGTATCCATAAACCGAAACACCGCCTCGGAGATTTCATGATGAAAATTGCCGACAATACATTAAATGAAGTCGATGCAGTATTATTTATGATTAACGCAGACGAGGGTTATGGACGAGGGGATCAATTTATCATCGATCGTTTGGAAAACGTTAAAAGCCCTGTCTTTTTAATTATTAATAAAATTGATTTAGTTTCACCAGAATCTTTACTGGGTATTATTGATGAATATAGGCAAAAAGGTGATTTCCAGGAAATTATTCCAATTTCTGCACTTCAAGGGAATAATGTCAATCGCTTATTAACCGAATTACAGAATTATTTGCCGGAAGGACCACTTTATTATCCGCAAGATCAAATCACGGATCATCCAGAACGCTTTATTATTACAGAATTCATTCGGGAAAAAGCACTGCATCTTACGAGGGAAGAAGTGCCGCACTCCATCGCTGTCGCACTTGAAAACATGGAAAGACGAAAGGATGAAACCGTCTTTATTCAAGCGACAATCGTAACAGAAAGAAGTAGCCAAAAAGGTATTATTATCGGTAAGCAAGGTAGTATGCTAAAGAAAATCGGTCAAGAAGCCAGGAAAGATATTGAGCGTCTTCTCGGTTCGAAAGTATATTTAGAACTTTGGGTAAAAGTTAAAAAAGACTGGCGGAATAAGCAGAGCCAACTGCACGAATTAGGATTTAGACAAGATGAATATTAAACCATGGTAAAATTTAATACTTATTATTTTCAGCTTCATGGTCAATCTAGAAATAGAAGCATTTTCAAAAGAAAAAATAGAAAGGCGGGGTTTCTTGTGCTTGATATTACGTGGAAAGTATTTAGTCAGACAGGAAACATTGAAACCTATTTATTATACAAAGAACTGGAAAATGTAGATAATGAAGAGAATGATGCAGATGAAGATGAATCAAATGAGATTGAGACAACCAAAATGTAACCTGGGATTATGAAAGGAAAAGAGCTGAACAGCTTTGCTTGAAAAAATTGAAGGGATTATTTTAAAGACGATTGATTATGGCGAAACGAATAAAATTATAACGATATTTAGTAAGAATATCGGGAAGTTCACCGCAATGGCAAGAGGGGCGAAGAAGCCTAGAAGCAGAATGGCTGCTGTGACGCAGCCATTCATTGCTGGTCAATTTTTTGTATATATCAATCCCGGTTTAAGTACAATTCGACAGGGGGAAATCTTAGAATCTTTTCGGCCACTGCGGGAAGATATTGAAAAAACAGCTTATACTGCTTATCTGATTGAACTGTCGGAGAAACTTCTTGATGATAAAACACCAGAGCCTTATTTATACGATCAGCTCTACCGTACGATGGAATGGATTGCGGAACACGATGAATATGGTATCCCTATTTTGATGTATGAATTAAAAATATTTCAAAAAGGTGGCTTTGCGCCAACGCTTTCCCACTGTAGTAATTGTGGAAATAAAGAAGGACCTTATGCATTTTCAATAGGAGAAGGCGGCTTATTATGCAGAAGATGTTTGTCGCTTGATGACCAAGCTGTCCAATTAACAGAAATACAGGTAAAATTATTGCAGATGTTTCAAGCAGTTGGGATCGAGCAAGTCGGTGAAATATCGGTGAAATTAGAAAACCGTCAGTTATTTAGGCGGCTTCTTGATGCCTATTATGACCGATTTGGTGGATATTTCTTGAAATCAAGGAGATTTTTGAATCAATTAGATCAGTTTAAAGGATGAACATTGACATTATCCGTTTTTTGGATTATGATGTTACATATTTACAAAATAATATTTCACATGTGTTGAAGGAGAAAGTACTTATCAATAATTCTTCTCAAGCGAGTCCAGGATGGTGTAAGCTGGATGAAGATTGAATAAGGAAGAGGCACTCCAGAGCATGATAATAAAGTGACTCAAGAAACTTGGGTAAATAGGGTGGAACCGCGGTATAAAAGCCGTCCCTATGCTTGTAATAGACTACAAGCATAGGGACGGCTTTTCTTATGATTAAAAGGAGTAAATGGAGGTACTGATAATGAATATTCAACAAATGATTCTAGAATTGCAAAAGCATTGGTCCGAGCAAAATTGTATTCTCGTCCAAGCTTATGATACGGAGAAAGGGGCAGGGACGATGTCACCGATGACGCTACTTCGGAGTCTCGGACCGGAACCGTGGAATGTTGCTTATGTGGAACCATCGCGAAGACCGGATGATGGCAGATATGGGGATAACCCTAACAGGCTGTATCAGCATCATCAGTTCCAAGTCATTATGAAACCATCACCTGATAATATTCAGGAACTATATTTGGAGTCATTAAAAAAGATTGGGATAGACCCACTGCAGCATGATATTCGTTTTGTAGAAGACAACTGGGAAAATCCTACGCTCGGTGCTGCTGGTTTAGGTTGGGAAGTATGGCTGGATGGAATGGAAATTACCCAATTTACCTATTTTCAGCAAATTGGTGGACTTGAAGCAAATCCGGTTTCAGTCGAACTGACATATGGAATAGAACGGTTAGCTTCATACATCCAGGATAAAGAAAATGTCTTTGATTTGGAGTGGACGGATGGTGTCACTGTAAGAGATATTTTTTATCAACCAGAGTTCGAACATTCGACATATACTTTTGAAGAATCGGATACAGCAATGCTGTTTGAATTATTTTCCATGTACGAGAACGAAGCAAAGCGGATTATGGAAAAAGGGCTTGTGTTTCCGGCGTATGATTATGTCTTGAAATGTTCGCACACCTTCAACTTACTTGATGCGCGAGGTGTTATCTCTGTAACAGAAAGAACAGGCTACATTACAAGGGTAAGGAATCTTGCGAGAGGTATTGCGAAAACATATGTACAAGAACGGGAAAGATTAGGCTTTCCAATGCTTCGGAAAGGGGAAGAAGTAAATGGCTAAACATGTTTTATTCGAGATAGGAATGGAAGAATTACCAGCTCGTTTTATAGATGACGCGGAGCTGCAATTAAGAGAAAAAACAGCCAAATGGCTAGAGGATTTAAGGATTGCGTATGACTCGATTACTTCTTTTTCCACTCCGCGTCGTTTAGCAGTACGAATTGAAAATATTGCTGACATGCAAACGACGATTGAAGAAGAGGCAAAAGGGCCAGCCCTAACCATTGCTAAAGACGAGAATGGAGAATGGACAAAGGCGGCAATAGGCTTTGCCAAAGGGCAGGGAAAAACGGTGGAAGACCTTGTGGAAAAAGAAATAAACGGTAAAGCATATGTGTTTGTTACAAAAAGGATTGAAGGAAAAGCGACCAACGAACTGTTACCAGGGTTTAAAGATGTTATCACATCCATCTCGTTCAGTAATAATATGCGGTGGGGAACGAATACCTTGCGTTTTGCCAGACCGATTCGCTGGCTTGTTGCGTTGTATGGAAACGAAATTGTGCCATTTGAAATTACTAAAGTTGAAACGAGCAATGTCACTTACGGGCATCGTTTCCTTGGGGAGTCAGTGACTTTAGGTGATGCGATGGATTATGAGAAGAAATTAAAAGAAAACTTTGTTATAGCTGATGCCAAGGAACGGAAAGCACGTATCTTGGAAGGAATCGATGAACTGCAAAATGATCAATTTCAAGTGAGTGTTGATCAAGACTTGTTAGCCGAAGTGACTAACCTAGTCGAATACCCAACAGTCTTTAAAGGGGAATTCGAGGAAATGTTTCTTGGTCTCCCGAGTGAAGTTCTAATTATCTCGATGAAGGAGCACCAACGATACTTTCCAGTGAAGTCCAAAGAAGGGAAGTTGCTACCTTCGTTTATTGGAGTTAGAAATGGGGATGACACCGCTCTTGAAACAGTGATTCGAGGAAATGAAAAAGTATTACGCGCCCGGCTGCAAGACGCGGAGTTTTTCTATGAGGAAGATCAAAAGAATACAATAGATCATCATTTAGAGAAATTATCACGCGTCGTTTTCCAAGAAAAACTAGGTACACTTGCTGAAAAGACGGAAAGAGTTACTGATTTAACGGAACGGATTGCAGAAAATCTGAACTTGCCTGCTAATATGATAGAAGATGCCTCGCGGGCGGCAGAAATCAGTAAGTTTGATTTAATGACGAACATGGTTAATGAATTTACTGATTTACAAGGGGTTATCGGTGAAATTTATGCCTTGAATTTAGGTGAGAAAGAAGCTGTAGCAGCAGCTATCCGAGAGCAGTATCTTCCAACACATGCAAATGGCGACCTTCCCGATTCAGAAATTGGGGCAATCCTTAGTGTTGCCGAGAAGATCGACACGATTGTCGGGATTATATCGGTCGGTAAGATCCCTACAGGATCTCAAGACCCCTATGCGCTAAGAAGGCAAGCAATCGGCGTTTTACGTATTTTAGAAGCTGGAAAATGGGAAATGAAAGTAGAGGACCTCTTACAACTTGCCTATGACTTATACGATGAGCTAGAGATTGAAAAGATCAGTGATTATAAAGAGAAAATCCATGAATTCTTCAAGCTGCGTGCTTCTCATTTGTTAAAAGAAGCCGGAATAGAACAAGATGTTTTCCAAGCTGTCATGGATAAGGAAATGGGCAACTTTACTTATGCAATGGCTAAAGCTCGTCATTTATCGAAAAAACGTCATGAAGAAGCTTTTAAAGAAAAGGAAGAAGCGCTTGTTCGCATACTAAACCTTGCTGATAAAGCGGAAAATAATGAAATCAATCCACAGGCGTTTGAAACGGATTCGGAAAAAGCGTTATTCGAACAATTTGAGTTATCGCGTAAAGCATTTAGTGACCATGATAAAGCACACGATGCCGTGAAAGCATTTGAGCAACTGGAGGCATTAGCCGACCCAATCCATGAATTCTTTGACAATAATATGGTTATGGCAGATAATATGGAATTAAGGAATAATCGGTTAGCACTCGTTGCAGCTATTTCCAGTTTAATTTTAGACTATGCAGATCTTGCTCTAATTGAGTGGAAACAACATTTCTAAAAGCTTATAGTATAACATAATTCCTTTCCATCACCAAATAATGTATAATATATAGTGATTAGTATGTCCTATAGGTGGTGGGAAGATGGAATTATCGGATCGTCAAGAACAGATCATTGAGATTGTAAAACCAAATGGCCCGATAACGGGTGAGAAAATTGCGGAAAAATTAGGATTAACTAGGGCAACATTACGACCTGATCTTGCTATTCTAACGATGGCGGGGATTTTAGAAGCAAGACCCCGCGTCGGTTACTTTTTTACTGGAAAGACTGGGTCAGAGTTGCTCACTGAGAATATAAAAAAGTTGAAAGTTCAGGACTACCAGCAGATACCGGTTGCAATCAGGGAAGATGCTTCCGTCTATGATGCCATTACATCCATGTTTTTAGAAGATGTAGGTACGTTATTCGTTGTCGATGAACAGTCATGCCTAACAGGTGTTCTTTCCAGAAAAGATTTGCTGCGGGCAAGTTTGGGGCAACAGCATTTAAGCGGCGTACCTGTCCACATCATCATGACTAGGATGCCGAATATTACGGTCTGTAGGAAAAATGATTCCTTAATCGAAGCAGCACAAAAGTTGATCAATAAGCAAATTGATGGACTTCCAGTAGTAAAAGATACGGAAGCCGGACTTGAAGTTATTGGGAGAATAACAAAAACGTCAATGACGAAAGCACTAGTGGAATTAACAATGGATGAACGTTTTGATTGAATATAAGGGGGAAGAAAATGAGTACGAAACCGACCGTATTTATTTTATCGGATTCAGTTGGAGAAACAGCGGAACTTGTAGTAAAAGCGGGATTAAGTCAATTTAACGGGGATTATAAAATTATCCGCATTCCTTACGTTGAAGATCGGGGGACAATTCAGGAATACATACAAATTGCGAAAGAACAGCAAGGGATGATCGGATTCACTTTAGTCGATCCGGAACTCAGAAGTTATTTAAACGAAGAAGCGGAACGCGTTGGTGTTGAGGCAATTGATATAATGGGACCTGCGATGGACGCGATGGAGAAATACTTTAAAAAAGAACCTCGCTTAGAACCCGGTCTCGTACATAAGCTTGATGAAGATTATTTCAAACGGGTAGAAGCAATAGAATTTGCTGTGAAGTATGATGATGGAAGAGACCCAAGAGGAATTGCGCGAGCTGATATTATCCTAGTCGGAATTTCGCGGACTTCAAAGACTCCGTTATCTCAATATCTTGCTAATAAACGGATAAAAGTAGCGAACGTTCCGATTGTTCCAGAAGTCGAGCCACCTGAAGAGTTATTTGAAGTAGCAAAAGATAAATGTATTGGTCTCCGCATCAGTCCGGAGAAATTAAATGAAATTAGGAAAGAAAGGTTAAAAGCCCTTGGACTTGGTAATCAAGCAACCTATGCAACAATTAAACGAATTAACCAGGAACTGGAATACTTTGATAAAGTAATTGAAAAAATTAATTGTGAAGTAATTGATGTATCAAATAAGGCAGTGGAAGAAACCGCAAATATTATTTTACACATGATCAAAAATAAAGCGGAAAATAACTAAAATTCCTTAAAAGTCAAAAAAGGTTGGGTTTTCACCCAGCTTTTTTCCTGTTTTAATAAAAATGAGCAAACGAATAGAAATATTTGTCTAGATGTATTATAATAATTTTTCGTGCAAACCTAGTATTATTACTTAAAATATGCGGAGTTATATTCAGAAAAAAAAACATTCATTAAAAAGCAGGAATCTGCCCCCTGCTTATCGAAATTAAGAGTAAAGAAAAAGGCAAAATTAATTTTTTGGCGAAAACTGCATAGAATTCCAGCATTTTTATTTTCTTCATTCAGGAAAATAATGGTGGGGAGGTTAATATCATCATAGAGGTGAGCAGATACAGACAAAATAAGTGTGCTGCACTAAATCTGTATAATTAACAGTTCACTGTTTTTTTACGGTTTTATGAAGAAAAATGTCGTTTTTTGAAGGAGTTTCTAGATTTATCACGAATAAATAGAATATGGTGATTGAGTTGAGTCAAATACCAGAAGAAGTAATAGAAGAAGTAAGAAAAGCCAATAATATTGTGGATGTTGTTGGAGAATATGTACAACTAAAGAAACAAGGAAGGAATTACTTCGGTCTTTGTCCCTTCCATGGTGAAAAGACACCATCCTTCTCGGTCACACAGGATAAACAAATTTTTCACTGTTTTGGATGTGGAAAAGGTGGAAATGTCGTGACATTTTTAATGGAAATAGAAAGTTTTTCATTTTTTGAAGCAATGGAGGTGCTGGCCGGTCGCGCAGGAATCAGCCTTCCTACGACAGGAAATGAGAATAGGTCTTCCTATTCCGACGAAAACCAGCGGATACTGGAGGCTTCTGAATGGTTAACAAAGCTTTATCATCATTTACTCCGCTATACGAAGGACGGTAAGGAAGGATATAACTATTTCCAAGATCGGTCAATCCAAGATGAAACAATTGATGTCTTTCAACTAGGATTTGCTCCGAATACTAAAGATTTCATTGTGGAATTTCTTGAAAAGAAGGGCTTCAATAAGCAATTACTTATCAAAGCAGGCCTTGTTTCGGAAAGGGATGATGGAACTGTTACGGACCGGTTCCAGGGGCGGGTTATTTTCCCGATACGGAATCACCTTGGTAAGACAGTTGCCTTCGGTGGACGAGCTATTCACGATCAAGGACCGAAATATTTAAACAGTCCGGAGAGCGAATTATTCCAGAAAGGAAGGCTGCTTTATAATTTCGATCTGGCAAAAAGACATATTCGGAAAGAAAATGAAGTAATATTGTTTGAAGGGTATATGGATGTAATTGCAGCTTACCAGGCAGGAATAAAAAATGTTGTAGCTACATTAGGGACCGCGCTATCGGAATCTCAAGCGAAAATGCTTAAAAGGTACGTCAATGATGTCATTATTTGTTATGACGGAGACGATGCTGGTCAAGAAGCAAGTTTTAAGGCAGCTGCAACTCTACGCCAAGCTGGTTGTAAGGTCAAAGTCGCTTATTTAAAGGACGGAAGTGATCCGGATACCTTTATTGAAAGACACGGCGGCGAAGCATTCCAAGACCAAATCTTACGCGCAAGTGATACGTATATGACGTTTTTAATGCGTTATTATAAAAAAGATTATAATCTTAGCCTAGAAGCAGATAAGCTGAATTACATCCAAAAGGTGTTAAAAGAGCTGTCTATGGTTGAAAGCTCATTAGAAAGGGAATATTATTTACAGGAACTAAGCAAGGACTTCTCGATGTCTCTCGATGTTCTAAAAGAAGAATTAGAGACAATTCAAGCAAAATATGGGAATCAGCCGGATAAGACATCCGAGAACAGATATACTAGTAATACTGTTATTTTGCCCAAGAAGCGGAAACTATTACCAGCATATCAAAATGCAGAAAGAAAAATTATTTACTATATGATGCAGAACGATTGGGTGGCTGACCGTGTTCAAGAAGAACTCGGGGCAAACTTTAGAGTTGATGATCATAAAATAATTGTTACTTATCTTTATGCTTTCTATGAAGATGGAAACAAACCTGATATAAGTAAATTCCTCGAAAGTATAAATGATGATAGATTGAAACAGCTCATCTCGGAGATAGCTATGTCCCCTGAGGTGGATGAAATTAGTGAGGAGGCGCTCGGTGATTATATTCGAATGGTTGAAACCGAATCAAGTAATAAAAGTGTAATCCAATCTTTAAAAGAACAGTTAAAGGTAGCAGAACAGCAAAGTGATCCGATAAAGGCGGCTCAAATTGCCGAAGAAATTTTACAGATTCAAAGAAAGCTGAAACATTAATGGTAATGGAATTTTAATTTGTTGGAAGGAGGGGGACTCATGACCGATAAAAAGCCTACTCAAACAAAAGAAACTGAAATGACTCTAGAGATGGCTAAGGATAATTTAGTCGAAATTGGTAAGAAACGCGGTACATTAGCCTATGAAGAGGTGGCTGACCGACTTGCAAATTTCGAAATTGAATCCGATGAGATGGAGGAGTTCTACGAATACTTGAATGAACAAGGGATTGAAGTAATTGGAGAATCTGAGGATGATCCAAATATGCAGAAAATAGCAAAGGAAGAAGAAATAGATACGGATGACTTAAGTGTCCCTTTAGGAATTAAAATAAATGATCCAGTTCGTATGTATTTAAAAGAAATTGGAAGGGTGAACCTTCTATCTGCAGCTGAAGAAATTGAGCTTGCATCCCGTATTGAACAAGGTGACGAGGAGGCTAAGCGGAGACTGTCAGAGGCAAACTTGCGACTTGTTGTAAGTATAGCAAAACGCTATGTTGGCCGGGGTATGCTGTTTTTGGACTTAATCCAGGAAGGGAACATGGGGCTTCTTAAAGCCGTCGAAAAGTTCGATTACCGAAAAGGTTTTAAGTTCAGTACGTATGCAACTTGGTGGATTCGTCAGGCAATTACACGGGCGATCGCTGACCAAGCTAGAACAATCCGGATTCCTGTTCATATGGTGGAGACGATCAACAAGCTTATCCGTGTCCAGCGTTCACTGCTTCAGGACTTAGGAAGAGAACCAACTCCTGAAGAAATAGGAGAGGAAATGGAACTGTCACCAGATAAGGTGAGAGATATCCTAAAAATCGCTCAAGAACCAGTTTCACTTGAAACGCCAATTGGGGAAGAAGATGATTCCCATTTAGGCGATTTTATTGAAGACCAGGAAGCTATATCTCCATCTGATCATGCAGCTTATGAATTACTGAAGGAGCAGCTGGAAGATGTACTTGATACTTTAACAGATCGTGAAGAAAATGTACTGCGTCTGCGTTTCGGTCTTGATGACGGTCGTACAAGAACACTTGAAGAAGTTGGTAAAGTGTTCGGTGTAACTCGCGAGCGTATTCGTCAAATTGAAGCGAAAGCATTGAGAAAGCTGCGTCACCCTAGCCGCAGCAAGCGCTTGAAAGACTTCTTAGACTAAGACTAATCCAGTCATTGTTTACACGATGACAAACGTGTAAACAATGACTATTTTACAGTATGGAAACAGGCTCTAAACAAAGATGCTGCCTCATTGAACGATCCTATAAAAAATGGGGTGATTACAGGTGGAGCACGAGCGTAAGATAACAAT
The DNA here is from genome assembly GCF_037892815.1 of Oceanobacillus sp. HCA-5259. Classification (NCBI taxonomy): domain Bacteria; kingdom Bacillati; phylum Bacillota; class Bacilli; order Caryophanales; family Bacillaceae; genus Oceanobacillus; species Oceanobacillus sp. HCA-5259. The sequence goes on from NZ_JBBKBV010000016.1 coordinate 20,510, forward strand.
CATCAATGAAATTGAATACTGGAAACAACATAAACTACTGCCAGAGCATTATTGCGATTTCTTGCTTGCTTTATACACGGAAGGTGAAGAAGCAACAACCATCGAACAGAGGAAGGGTACTTCTTTTACGAAGGTGGTAGAGCGCTTTCAAATAGCTTTACTTTACCTGTTACTTCCCTTCTCGTTTATTGTCATCTATTTTACTGAATTTCATGTTAATTTGCAACTAGTTATTTTATTTTTGCTACTTAGCTATTCAGTTGCGGTTGCTATCTATTATAAAAATAAGCGAGCTGTATATTTTCATTCAGCTTTTATCATCAGTCTATTCCTGGGTTTATTACTCAGTTTATCAATAAGTAACTTATGGTTTATCCAACCAATCGCGGCTGCTTTAGTTATCGTATGTAATTTCATATTCTGGATTTTCGCGGGTTATAAATTAAAGAGTAAGTATATCGCTTTTATAGGTGCTTTAGGCGTAATATTTGTTTTTTTGTATTATTTTCTTTGGAATTAATATCATTTCCCTTTAAAATTGACACATTATAGAGTAAACTATATATAGTCTTTTATAGATAGAAAAGGGAATACATAAGGAGGCAATTAAATGAAGAATGCAGTAGTACCATACGCACTTATTGCTGTATTAGGAATTGTTGCTGTCATCATCATTTCAGTTATCGGCTTAAATAACCAAGCGGAAATTGCTGAAGGCGAAGACGAAGGTGAAGAAACAGAACAGGTTGAAAACGGTGGAGAAGAGGGCGGTGAAACAGCTGGTGGTGACGCCGATGAGATTTTCCAGAATAACTGTGCAATGTGTCATGGTGCAGACCTTACTGGTGGAGGCGGACCAGATTTAACAGCTGTAGGTGCATCTTATTCAGCGGATGACATAAAAGAAATAATTCAAAATGGTAAAGGCGCAATGCCACCAGTACAAGCAGTGCAAGGCGAAGAACTCGATGCCCTTGCAGAATGGTTGAGTGAAAAACAGTAATATCTATAAAAGGAAAAGACGAGCTTTCTGCTAGAACAGAAAGCTTTTCTTTTTCAAAAGGAGTAAAGGATGAAACAATTAAATTTTAAACTTTCCAAACGTTTAATTGATGTGGCAAATTTTTTACCAACAGGTGCGACATTTGCCGATATAGGATCAGATCATGCGTATTTACCTTGCTATGTGTGCTCGCATGACCCTACTGCAACCGCAATTGCTGGTGAAGTAAACCAGGGTCCATTTGATAGCGCACAAGCGAATGTCCGGCTGCATGGATTGGCGGGGCGTATTACAGTCCGGCTTGGCGACGGTCTAGATGTTGTAAGAGAGGCCGACGATATCCAGCAAGTGGTCATCGCAGGCATGGGCGGAGGATTAATCAAACAAATTTTATCGGATGGAAAAGATAAGCTTGATACGGTTAACCGTATGATTTTACAACCGAATGTCGATGCGAGAAAGGTAAGAATTTGGCTGCATCAAGAAGGCTTCTTATTGACAGAAGAGCGGATTATGGAGGAGAATGGCCATATTTATGAGATTCTTGTCGCAGATCGGGAAGGTAGTGACCCGTATAAAGACGAGATTATGGATAAACAATTTTTATTTGGTCCGTATTTATTAAAGGATAAATCTCCCGTATTTTATAAAAAGTGGCGCAAAGAAGCGGATAAATTAAGCCTTATCATCACACAGATGGAGCAGGCGAACAACCCCGATTTAAAACGGATTAACCAATTTAAACGGGAATTAATATGGATGGAGGAGGAATTAGTCCATGAGCAAAAAAGTCACAGTAAAAACAATTTTTGAAGCACTAGAGGAGCTCGCTCCAATAGAGAAAGCTTATTCATGGGATAATGTAGGTCTACAAATTGGTTCCGCTAATCAAAAAGCAAGCAAAATTATGATTACGCTAGACGTACTTGAATCAGTTGTAGATGAAGCAATTGCAAAAAATGTCGATGTTATTATTGCCCACCACCCCCTATTATTTAAACCGCTGAAACAAATTAATTTTGATACTCCAGAAGGTCGGGTCATCACGAAACTGATTCGGTATAATATTACGGTCTATGCGTCCCACACGAATTTAGATGTTGTAAAAGGTGGAGTAAATGATATGTTGGCTGAACAATTGGAAATACGAAAAGGGAAGCCACTTGTTCAAATTGGTACGGAAAAGCTATATAAGTACGCAGTTCACGTTCCCGTTAGCCATCGAGAAACAATCAAGCAGGTGATTGGTGACGCTGGTGGCGGCGAACAGGGTGATTATACTCACTGTTCCTTTGAAATAGAAGGAACTGGCTCATTTAAGCCGGGAGCACAAGCCGATCCATTCATAGGTGAAATCGGGGAGATTGCAAAGGTTGAAGAAGTAAAAGTTGAAGCACTTGTACCAGAACATTCTCTTAAGCGAGTTATAGCAGCCGTTCTGGAGGAACATCCTTATGAAGAACCAGCTTATGACATTATCGAATTAACCAATCCCGGTGCAAGCTTTGGACTCGGTCGAATCGGTGAAGTGAAAAATCAAACGAATCTCCAGCAATATGCAGAAGAAGTGAAAGAAAAGTTAGGATTATCGCATGTTCGAGTTGTTGGAGATTTACAAAAGAATGTTAAAAAAGCGGCTGTAATTGGCGGCAGCGGGGAAAAGTATATTCACGCAGCGAAACGTGCCGGTGCAGACGTTTATATTACAGGGGATGTAGGTTTCCACCAAGCACAGATCGCGATGGAAATGGGACTTGCAATAATTGATGCCGGTCACTATATTGAATCTGTAATGAAAGATAGTGTTAAGGACTATTTAAAACAGAAATTAACAGAATTTGATGTAGAAATTATTACATCCGAACGTAATACCGACCCATTCCAATATTTATAACGGAATGAAGTTAACGGTAAAAAGGAGTACGACTATGACAAAAACTACATTTCAATACTTAGGCATGCATCCTGCATTAATGGATGTCGTCCAGAAGTTGCAATTTAACCATCCAACTGAAATACAAGAAAAGGTCATTCCGCCGATTCTAAATGGGCAAAGTGTGATTGGTCAGTCGCGAACAGGATCAGGAAAGTCACATGCTTTTCTTCTGCCCCTATTTAATCAACTGGATACAAGTAAAAGGGAAGTCCAATTTGTCGTCACAGCCCCGACGAGGGAGCTTGCTATTCAGTTACATGATGAGGTTAAAAAAATTATCCATTATGCAGATAAAGACGGGATCTGGATAAGTAAGTTGCTCATTGGTGGAACGGACAAACAGAAAATGATGGAGAAATTAAAAACACCACCTCATATTATCGTTGGAACTCCCGGGCGGATTCTCGATATGGTGAAATCGGAAAGTTTATCGATTTATTCAGCGAAATCATTTGTCGTGGATGAGGCAGATTTAATGCTTGACTTAGGGTTTATTCAAGATGTCGACCAACTGCTTGTTCGGTCAAAACAGGATATTCAATTACTAGTATTTTCTGCTACAATTCCTGAAAGGCTGCGACATTTCTTTCAAAAGTATTTGGACCAGCCAGTTTATGTTAAAATTGAAGAACATTTCTCACCTGAATTGATGGAACATCAATTTATTGCTGTAAAACATCGCGATAAGGGAGAAGTTATTCGTGATATTTCAAAAGTAATCCAACCATACCTCGCTTTAGTATTTACAAATGGGAAAGCAGAAGCAGACGCATTATTGGATAGCTTGCTACGTCACGGCTTAAATGCTGGTATTATTCATGGTGGTTTATCACCGCGTGAAAGAAAACGTGTATTAAAAGAAATCCAAAATTTACGTTATGAATATGTCGTTGCAACTGATCTTGCCTCAAGAGGGATTGACATAAAAGGTGTGAGTCATGTTATTAATGCTGACTTACCGAAAGAGGAAGCATTTTATATTCACCGCGTCGGCCGAACTGCAAGGGCGGGTCTGGAAGGTACAGCAATCAGTTTATACACCGAAGAAGATTTTGGTCTGATTGAGAACCTAGAGAAAAAAGGGTTGCAAATAACGTATATTGATGTTAAAGATAAGGAGTTCGTTACCGCAAAACCTTGGAATACACGGAAGTTAAGAAAAAACCAAGCGTCTGCGATTGAAAAAGAAGCATGGAAACGTGTCAAGAAAGCAAAGAAGGTTAAACCAGGTTATAAAAAGAAACAAAAACAAGAACAGGAAAATATAAAGAGAAAATTAGCTGCAAAAAAATATAACAAAAGAAAATAATCAGGAGAGGTGTACGTTTTGTTGAAGATTGGATCGCATGTATCAATGAGTGGCAAAAAAATGCTGTTAGGCTCTAGTGAGGAAGCTGTTTCATACGGAGCAAATACGTTTATGATTTATACAGGTGCCCCTCAGAATACGAGAAGAAAACCACTTGAAGAATTAAATATAGAAAAAGGAAAAGAACATATGAAGGAGCATGGGATTACAGATATTATTGTCCATGCCCCGTATATTATTAATATCGGCAATACGCAAAAACCAGCAACATTTGAACTTGGAGTAAATTTTCTAAGAAGTGAAATGGAGCGTACGGAAGTAATCGGAGCGAAACAAATCGTCCTGCATCCCGGGGCTCATGTCGGTTCAGGGGAAGACGCCGGTATTAAAAGAATTATTGAAGGTCTGAATGAAGTGTTGACAAGAGAACACGAAGTGCAAATCGCATTAGAAACGATGGCAGGAAAAGGTTCGGAAATCGGGAAGACATTCGAGGAACTGGCAAGAATTATTGACGGGGTTACATTTAATGAAAAACTTTCGGTATGTATGGATACATGTCACATTCATGACGCTGGTTATGACATTGTCAATGACTTTGACGGTGTATTGAATGAATTTGATAAAACCATTGGAGTTGACCGTATTAAGGTTGTTCATGTCAATGACAGTAAAAATCCAAAAGGCGCAAGAAAAGACCGTCATGAAAACATCGGTTTCGGCCATATAGGCTTCGAACCATTACATTACATCATTAATCATCCACAGCTGAAAGAACTGCCAAAAATTCTCGAAACACCATATGTAGGGGAAGACAAGAAAAATAAAAAAGCGCCATATAAACACGAAATTGAAATGATAAAAGACGGTAATTTCAATGCGGATTTAAAAGAAATTATTATGCAATAAATAGACTGGGGCATAACTACACGATATGGATTAATTAACGAACAGATCTACTCACCGGCCGCCTGCGAAAACGAAGTATCTTTCCGCGACCGCCGGTGAGAATCATGATGATAAGTTCTGATGTTTACCATACATTAAAGTTATGACCCGTTTTTTTATTGAAATAAATGTTCTAGTCCATAGCTCTTAATAAGTTGTTCAAATAAAGCCCTTGCCTTTTGTGCAGTCTGGGGATTCGTAATTGCCGCTATTTTATCATGCGCTTCATCGATTCCTTTTTTTGAAAAAATATCAATATCATTTGTTTGGATATAATGGATAATTTTTGTTGCTTCATCCCTTGTTAACGAAAATCCGTATTGATCCGCATAATGTAAAATCTCTCCGGCTGTTAACTGTCTCAGCTTGGTTTTCACCATTTCTTTAATAAAAAATGACATCAGCTTCCTCCTTTATTTATTGTGTCATACATAAGCTATGCAAAGCAGGTTCCAATCTTGCCAGTTAATAACATCATAAGTGTGGCCAGACTCCATAAACTAACGTTGAACACGATGAAAAGGAGGCAAAATAAAATGGATGATGATAAACGCAATATCCAATCAGCACCACATCGCGGCGGTGAAGACAGATATAGAAAGCGCCATGATGAAGAATTTGCTGAAGAGTTCGCAATGGATGATGCCGATGCCCGTCATGATGATGACGTTATCAGTACGTACGGGTGGATTGGTATTGTTCTATCCTTACTTTCCTTTTTGGTTTGGCCAGTCTTTTTTGGAGCGGTAGGTATCATCCTAGGCTTCGTTTCCCGGAGCAAGGGTGCTGATACACTAGGTAATATCGCAATCGGTATTGGGGCACTATCCATTATCCTGCGTATATTTATGTAGATAAGAGAGAGGTTGTTACTCAACCTCTCTCTTGTTGTTTTTGCGGTTCATTGTATAATGGAAAGTAATAGAAAGAATTAGGTAGAAGTGACTCTGTATCAACACCTGGATTCAACTTTTCAAAATCATTGATAACTTGTTGGACATCTAAATAATCCAATTCATTAATTTCTTCTGTGACCGATAATATGGTATCTCCATGCTTGATTTTAATATGGGCAATTCCGGTATCTTTATCCTCTTGTACTTTTACAACGCTCTCTTCTTTCAGTGGTTGTTGTTTGGATAAATCATCAATGACACTTATTATCACTAAGATAAATAGTAATAATAAGGATAAACGTTTAGATGTTGACATAGTTTTCTCCTTTTTTCCACAGTAATCATCCCTAAAACTTCCAGTTCAGATGAGTCACTCATGATTTGCTCAACTAATCAGTGGAATGAAGCATTCTTCTGATTAAAGTTTTTTTATGAAACAAAATTTATACTTAATCCGTAGATATAAATGAAAGGGGAAATTATTATGGGCATATTTGATCTTGAATGGATTGGATTAGTTATTACATTCTTGGGAACGCTATTCCTTATTGGAGAAGTACTCGTTAATATGCGAGGTCTGTTTGCATTGTTGGGAATTGGCTTTATTACCGTTTATTTTAGTGCCTATGCTGGAACAGAATCCGTTATACTTATGATTATTATTTATTTTGTTGGTTTAGTACTAATTATTATAGATGGGAAATTACTAAATGATGGTACGCTTTCAACGATTGGGCTTGTAGCTATGCTAACCTCAGTCGGTGTAGCCGCTCCTAGTTTAACTGCTGCTCTATTTGCCATCATTGGTGTTGTGTTAGGTGCGGCTTGCTCGTTCTTTTTCCTGAAAGTGTTTAAGCGAAGGGAAATGTGGACCAAAATTGCTCTCAAAGATCAGCTCAGCAAAGAGGCTGGTTATAACTCGATGAATATGGAATATGAAAAATTAGTCGGAGAAAAGGGAGTTGCACTTAATGATTTACGACCAGTGGGAACAGTACGAATCAATGGAAAAGATTATAGTGCCCAGTCGGAGGGGAAATGGATCTCAAAAGATACAGAAGTAACTGTTGTTAAAGTAGATGGTACAAAGATACAGGTTGAAGAAATTGTATAGAACAATTGCTAATGCTTGCCTAATTAGGTAAAGCATTATTTTTTTGTCTTTTTGACATAAAGTTGTTCGTTAAGGGTAAAAACTACATTATAAAAGAGCGTTTGTAAAAATTATGTAAATTTTATTAAAAAGGCTTTACAAATCATGGACTAAAATTAATAATAGATAAGTATGCGAATTTCAGGCTTGAAAGGATGAAAATAATTGGATATTGATGTGCAATCGCTCATATTTGATTTTATCGGCGGTATAGGAATATTCCTCCTCGGTATCAAATTCATGGGAGATGGACTTCAGCGTTCTGCTGGAGATAGATTAAGGGATATACTGGATCGATTCACAAGCAATCCATTTCTCGGTGTTTTAGCGGGGATTGTCGTCACGCTATTAATTCAGAGCAGTTCAGGAACAACGGTGCTTACTGTTGGTCTTGTCAGTGCCGGCTTTATGACGCTAAGACAAGCGATCGGTGTCATTATGGGAGCGAATATCGGAACGACAGCAACTGCGTTTATTATCGGGATTGACATAGGGGAATATGCCTTGCCAATTCTCGCTGTCGGTAGTTTCTTAATTTTCTTCTTTAGTAACCAAAAAGTAACTGCCATTGGACAAGCACTCTTTGGATTTGGAGCTCTATTCTTCGGACTTGAATTAATGAGTAGTGGAATGAGCCCACTGCGTACACTTGATTCTTTCCATGAATTAACTGTCAGTATGAGTGAAACACCAATCCTCGGTGTTGTAATTGGAACAGTATTTACAATGGTTGTTCAAAGTTCTACTGCAACGATTGGGATCTTGCAAGGACTAATGTCAGAAGGGGCAATCAAGCTTGATGCAGCAATACCGGTTTTATTAGGTGATAATTTAGGAACAACGATTACTGCAATTATTGCTTCATTAGGGGCTTCGATTGCCGCTAAGCGAGCTGCATTAACACATGTGGTCTTCAATATTATCGGGGTAGTTATATTTATGATCTTATTAAGTCCGTTTATTTCTTTTGTAACTTATTTGCAAGAACAACTATCCTTGAACCCATCCATGACAATTGCGGTCGCACATGGTTCTTATAATATTATGAATACAGCAATTCAATTCCCGTTCATCGGTGCATTAGCATGGATTGTTACGAAACTGATTCCTGGAGAAGATATGGTTATTGAATATAAACCACAGCATTTAGATCCAATTGTTATTAATAAATCTTCTTCACTTGCACTCGAACAGGCAAAATTAGAAGTATTACGTATGGGGGACTTTGCATATAAAGGCTTGGAAGAAACGTTGAAATATGCTCAAACATTAGATACAAAACATTCGGAAATGGCAAGTCAAGTTGAAGGTGCAATTAATAACTTGGATCGCAAAATAACCGAATATCTTGTCGCTATATCTGCAGAATCTATGACGAAGTGGGAAAGGGATAAACATACTCTCTTAATGGATAGTGTGCGCGATATTGAACGAATTGGCGACCACTTTGAAAACATCACTGAGTTGATTGACTATCGGATATCCAATAAGGTTGATTTAACGGATCAGGCAATGGATGACTTAAACAGTATGTTCGATTTAACTTTATTAACGGTGAAACAATCTATTGAATGTTTAGACAATCGTGATAAAGAATTAGCACTCGAAGTAATTCGTAAAGAGGAACAAATTGACCAGATGGAAAGAAAATACCGGAAGCGACATATTATCCGAGTGAATGAAGGATTATGTACTGCGTCTGCGGGAATTGTTTTTGTCGATATTTTAAGTAACTTAGAGCGTATCGGCGACCATGCGGTTAATATTGTAGAAGAAATTTTAGAACAACAATAAACTATTGAGGGGAAAGAAATAATTTCTTTCCCCTTTTCAATTGATAAAGCTGTGAAGAAAGATTTGATCCTGCATTTTTGAAATGGATTTGGAAATATCCGCAGACGAGAAGGCCAGCAACAATAAATAAATTAGAAAAGTTGTCCGAAGAAAAGAAGGTTATTATTTTACATTCGCCAAAAGAAGTGAAACGCTTTATAGAAAACTTGGAAGGAGAAGTATTATGAAATATTCCTGTCCTTTCTGCGGTTATAAAGTGAAACTTCATTCAGTGGGGGTTTCCTTCCCTCCCCCACTGAATGTTAGCTGAACAGAATCAGGTATTTACGGGCTGTATATCCCTCACCTGAATACCCGTGATTTCAACTGTGGAATGAAGGGCATACTATATTAGGCAAAGAATTTAAATTAAAGTAAACAAGTTCGTTAAAATAAATGCATTTTCGGATAGAATGTTGTATAATGAAAACCTATGACTTGTAAACTTAATGTCGAATGAACACGAACAATTCATCAAAAAATTTCTTTGAAGAAAAAGTATTGCAAAAGGGCAATAAAAGTGTTGACATTTTTTCTAGGACATGGTAAATTATATCTTGTTGGTTAATCCACAGCAATTTATTCCACAGTAGCTCAGTGGTAGAGCAATCGGCTGTTAACCGATCGGTCGTAGGTTCGAATCCTACCTGTGGAGCCATGGCGGCGTAGCTCAGCTGGCGAGAGCGTACGGTTCATACCCGTGAGGTCGTGGGTTCGATCCCCTCCGCCGCTATACTAGGTTACAGTGTGCAAGCTGTACGCTGTAACCCATTTAAATCATGAAATGTGCAGAGCTACATCTTTTACCGATGGCGGTCGTGGCGAAGTGGTTAACGCACCGGATTGTGGCTCCGGCATCCGTGGGTTCGATCCCCACCGATCGCCCCATCAATATATCATATGAACGGACCCTTAGCTCAGTTGGTTAGAGCTATCGGCTCATAACCGATCGGTCGCAGGTTCGAATCCTGCAGGGTCCACCATTTTGTTTAAGTTTAATAGTTGGAGGTATACCCAAGTCTGGCTGAAGGGGTCGGTCTTGAAAACCGAGAGGCGGGTCAAACCGCGCGGGGGTTCGAATCCCTCTACCTCCTCCATTTACATATCTTGTAAATAAATAGAAAAAATAGGCTCGGTAGCTCAGTCGGCAGAGCATAGCGTAAACATCCTCGAACTACTCCATTGTAGCTATGCGAGGAGTGCAACTTCACCGAATCAGCTTGCAACACGACGAGCAACTTCTTCGTTGACTATACTTCGAAGCATAGTAAGAAATAAACACACTTAAAAGAAAACAACCACATCATATGGCTCGGTAGCTCAGTCGGTAGAGCAACGGACTGAAAATCCGTGTGTCGGCGGTTCGATTCCGTTCCGAGCCACCATTGTCCAAACAAGCAAACATGCTTGTTTTTTTAATGTCTTCATCCTTGTGTGACTCGATCCTCCTTTGTATAAAATAAAAGATTTACTTTCTATGAAGCATAAAATTTGCAACAAATATAAAGCTTTGATAATCTACAATTACAGGTAAGATAATATTAAGGGAGGAAGATTTTTATGGCAAAATTTGAACTACCAGAATTACCATATGCATATGATGCATTGGAAAAGTCTATTGACAAAGAGACGATGAACATTCACCATACGAAACACCACAACACGTACGTTACAAACCTTAATAACGCATTAGAGGGTCATGCTGACTTACAGGAGAAATCACTGGAAGAGCTAATCAGTAACCTTGACGCTGTACCTGAAAGCATCCGTACCGCTGTTCGCAATAATGGTGGGGGACATGCTAACCATAGCCTGTTTTGGGAAATCTTGTCACCAAACGGAGGCGGAGAACCGACTGGCGAATTAGCGGATAAAATCAATGCTAAATTTGGCAGTTTCGACAAATTTAAAGAAGAATTCAAAACTGCAGCGACTGGCCGTTTCGGTTCAGGTTGGGCATGGCTAGTAGTTGATAACGGCGAACTTGAAATCACAAGTACGCCAAACCAAGACTCTCCATTAATGGAAGGTAAGACTCCTATTTTAGGATTAGACGTTTGGGAGCATGCTTACTACTTGAGATATCAAAACAAGCGCCCTGATTACATTGATTCCTTCTGGGATGTAGTAAACTGGGATGAAGTTGCTAAGCGCTATAACGAAGCAAAATAATTATTCCATTACAGAAAACGTGAAGAAAATCAATCTTCACGTTTTTCTTTTGTCTTAATGGACTTCACCCTGACTTAACAATGATAAATTGCTAATAAATAACGAAATACATAAGGTTTTATGGTAGAATATAAGAGCAGATATTTCAGCATTACGAAAAATGAGGGGGCGTATAATGAAGGAAAAAAAGAAAAAAAGAGCACAGCTTCCCTTTCGAACAAATATAATCTTTTTCATCGTGTTCTTATTATTTTCAATGCTGATTTTTCAACTAGGTGTCGTGCAAATCCTAAATGGAGAAGAATTCCAAGAGGAAATTGACAAAACGATTCAAGATACGACTAAAATCCCGGTACCTCGGGGAAAAATATATGACAGAAATGAAAATTTAGTTGTTGATAATAAGGCGCTATATTCCATTACGTATACACCTCCCAAAGGTGTGCAGCCACAGGATCGTTTAGACCTCGCGGAAAAGTTAGCGAAGTTTATTTCGATGGACAGCGAAGAAGAGCTTAACAAAATAACAGATCGGGATAAGCGCGAATATGTCTATCTGAAAGATTTGGCAAAAAACGAAGGTAAATCAGCTGATGAAAGGGAAGAAACATACGAGGACTTGTTACCGGAAGAAAAAACGAAGGACATGTCCAACGCAGAAATTTACCAAGAGGTTTTAAAATCCATTCCAGATGAGCATGTGGCAGATAATAATTTTACAAAAGAAGAACTCGAAGTGATCCGGATTAAAAAAGAACTGGATAAAGCTTACTCCTTAACGCCGCAAATTATTAAAAATGAGGATGTTACACCGGAAGAATATGCACTCGTCTCAGAAAATCTCGACCAATTGCCAGGAATCAATGCAACAACAGACTGGGATCGTGAGTATATGTATGGCTCTACAATTCGAAGTCTTCTAGGAAGTATCAGTACCCATCAAACCGGGATCCCAGCAGAAAATATGCAATATTTCATGTCACGAGGCTACAGTAGAAATGACCGGGTTGGCAGAAGTGGATTAGAACAGCAATATGAAGATGTTCTTAGGGGTACAAAAGAAAAAATTGAATATACAACGACGAAATCAGGTGCCATCATCGATTCCAAGACCCTTGTTAAGGGTGAGAGAGGGAAGGATCTCATTCTAACGATTGATATGGAATTCCAAGAAAAGGTAGATGAGATTCTGGAGGACGAGTTAAGAAAGGCAATTCAATTAGACCCTTATAATAACCGTTACTTAAACGATGCACTAGCAGTTGTGATGGATCCGAAAACAGGAGAATTAATTTCAGTAGCCGGGAAAACATACGATCATAAGGAAGGGACATTTAGCTATAGTCCGCATCACACATTGCATGATGCTCATCGACCAGGTTCGGTTGTAAAAGGTGCTACCGTATTAGCGGGATTGCATTCAGGTGTAATCAGTCCAGGTCAAAGCTTTTATGACAGGCCTATCAAAATAGCGGGCACCCCAGAAAAACGATCCTTATCAAGCACAATTGGTTTGGCAGATGATATCAAAGCATTGAAAGAATCATCGAACATATATATGTTCTATATTGCTCTACGAATGGCGGGGGATTATCGTACTCCATTTCCAAATGGGGCGAGTTCATCAATGGATCTTGCGGCATGGCAGGAAATGCGAAATTATTTCCTTCAATTTGGTTTAGGTGCTCCCACTGGTATAGATTTTCCATCTGAATCAACAGGAGTACTTGGTCAGTCTAAAAATGACGTTGGTCTACTGATGAACTATGCAATTGGCCAGTATGATACGTATACAACTCTTCAATTAGCTCAATACGTTTCGACTATCGCTAATGATGGTTACCGTGTGCGCCCGCATTTCGTAAAAGAGATACGAGAACCAATCGCTTCCAAGAAGGAATTAGGTCCACTTTATAAATCGATAAATACAGAGTACTTGAATCAAATTCAAGCGAGCGAATCGGAAATTGCTCGAGTGCAGGAAGGCTTTAGGCAAGCATTCCAAGTGCAGCGCGGTACGGCTTATAGTAACTTTGCAGGGAAAGATTATAATGCTGTAGGTAAGACGGGAACAGCGGAGAATACGGTTTATGTCGATGGGGTAGGGTATGATACAATCAACCGTGCGATCATCGGTTATGCTCCAATGGATAACCCAGAAGTTGCTTTTGCAGTACTGGTTCCAAATATCGGCATTAATGCAAGAGAAGATGGGAATGTCGCCAACCGGATTGCCGAGCGTATTCTTGATACGTACTTCGAAATGCAAGAAGAGCAGGATGATGGCGATGCTGAAGAAGCGGCAGAAGATGGAGAATCGTAAAAAAGCTCAATATTATTTACACAATAATTTAACACTCATTTAACAATCTTCCGGTATACTTAAGCTATACAATTCATACGTCTAGCAATGGATTGAAGATAGTTTGGAGGAGATTGGATGAGCCCGACACGTGAGCAGTTTCAAAGTGAATTAGAGCAGTTGAAAGAAGAAGTCATTAAAATGGCGAACTTATCCGGTGAGGCATTGTCGAAAGCTGTCGATTCATTAATTAATCAAGACTTGGAACAAGCGAAAGAAATCTTTGAAGAAGATAAACAAATTGATGAATTGGAAAGAGAAATAAATGAAAAATCGGTGCTGCTGATTGCAAAACAACAACCGGTAGCAACCGATCTACGGCAGATTATTATTGCTCTCCGCGTAGTAACCGATATCGAAAGAATGGGCGATAATGCTAAAAATATTGCAAAAGCAACAATCCATTTAGATAAGAATCTTTCTACTATTCCGGAAGGTCTGCGGCAAATGCATGAAATTGCAATGGATATGTTGAAAACATCGATGCATGCTTTTAAATATGAAGATATTACCGTTGCTGAGAAATTAGCGGAAACAGATGATAAAGTAGATAAGATGTATAAGCATATTGTTAACGAGCTGCTTGGAGAAACAGCAACAAATCCGGATAAAATCCAATATATTATGCAAGTCGCGTTTTGTGCCCGCTACTTAGAACGCTTCGCCGACCATATTACAAATATAGGGGAAAGCATACTCTACTTAGTTAAAGGAAAAAATTATAACCTTAATTGATTAATAGTGTGTCGAAAATGAGTATGCGTCAGCAAGGTACATGTGGAGCGGAAAAAGTGAGCCAACGGGCTTCAAAGGTGCATGGGCGCACTACGAAGTATCATTTTTGCCAGATTTCCAGAAACAAAATCGAATTAAAAAACCAGCGCCTCCAATAGTAGGCACTGGTTTTTTAATTTGATGTCAAACGTTCGGCTATTTCGTATTCGGATAAACCACGTTCTAGTTCATGTTTACCCATTTGAACACGTAAAGAATAGTCGTTATCAATCAAGTATTTGTTAAAAGATGCTGCATCGTCGATAAGTCCTTCTTCTTCAAGAATATCGCTAATATATGAAGTTGCCATTCCTGGTTCAACTGTAATGACTACAGGGGAATTCTTATCTTTCTTTTTAGGCTTTTCATCTTTCTGCTTTTCCTTTTTCTTATCGTCATCAGCTTTTTCTTTATTCTTATCCTTTTCTTTATCTTCTTTTGCGGCTTTATCTCCATCAGCTTTATCATCATTAGCTTTTTCTTTTTCTTCTTTGGATTCCTTAGCATCCTCTTCATCAGACTCAGCTACATCCGTTTCATCATCATTTTTCTCTTTATTACCTAAAGTAAAGCTAATATAGTCTTCTTCAGAAATAACGCGTAATCCTTTTTCTTCAATTTTCTCTATCAATTCTTCTGTTGTATCTTCTGCTGTACTTTCATTGCCATAACCAAATAAATAAAACACAGCAAGTAAAATCAATCCGGTAGTAATCAAGCCAACTGAGAATGCGCGTAGTGTATGTTTCATGCTTAACTCCTTTTCTGGCGTCTAGTAATCAAGATTGTTCCTTAAACTCCGAACTGGAGGATTGATTAATATTTCCTGGGAGCAATTCTTCTTCTAGTATTTTAATTTTCTTCTTCATTTGGTATGTATCCTGCATAGAAGTAATCGAAAGCTGTTCGACTTGACTTTCCAGCTCTTCCAATCGATCATTCATAAAATAAGACAGGATGAACAAGACCAGACCGATAATGAGTATGGTTACAATCGCAATTATCATTTATTTCCCTCCCTTTAACCACATATTAGTTATATCATATTATGTGTGTCATGAAAACCTTAAAATTACCTAGAGAATTGTTGAATCTTTTTGCAACATCTGTTATTATAATAAAGGTCTAATAAAATTGCTTATGTATTCTTAAAGATAGTTTGAAAAGTTTGGAGGGAAAATTATGCGCGTTAATATCACGTTAGCTTGTACAGAAACAGGAGATCGTAACTATATTACTACGAAAAACAAGCGTACAAATCCTGAACGTATTGAGCTTATGAAATATAGTCCACGTCTTAAAAAACACACTTTACACCGTGAAACTAAATAAAACAATAATAAAGCTCTTATCCTCGGATGAGAGCTTTATTTATTTTATATAAGGTTAATAGCTACTGAATGCTTTCATACAGCGTAAGTGTCTGCTCTTTCACTAATTAAGGCGCTCTAATCGCCGTTCAGTTGCCCGGTGGACGGATGCTTTCCGCGGGCACAGCTGGAGCCTCCTCGGGCTACCGCCCTGCGGGGTCTCCAGACTCGTGCTTTTCCCGCAGGAGTCACCGTCCACCGGGCAACTGAACTGGTAAGATGATTATTATTGAAAGCATTTATTCTAGCCCCATGTCACGATAGAAATAATATCTGTGGAATAATAAAGAGTGATCTAAATTGGGCTTTTCCTGGGAGCAGTCCAGACACCTCGAGACTCCTGCAGGAGGATAGGCATAGGTGAGCCCCCCCGCAGTACGCAAAGCGTACGAGGAGGCTCACCAGCCGCCTGCGGAAAGCGAGAGGTGTCTGGACTGCGGACCTCCAGAAGTAAGTTGCAAACACTTACGCTGTATGAAAGTATTCCGCAGTTTCACTTGATTTTAAAGTTATCCAGCTGTTTAGGTTGCGAAAATGGAGTGGGGATTATAATAATATATTTAGTAGAATAAATCTGCTATGATGAAGGGAAGGAAGGTGAATCCATGTCTTTAAATGAGCAATATCTTTTATATACCTTTGCAAATGATCTTGTGAAAAATCATAGATTTAACTTATTATATTTAAATGAGAAGACAAATGAAGTCTGGTTAGAGAAAAATGAAAACCGTACTTCAATCGTTGTGCGCCTCATACATAAAGGATTTGATTGGAAAAACCATTTAAAACAGGATATCTCATTTTTATTTCAACGGGTTCGAAACGTAAAACAATTATTAGGCAAGAATATAGAGGTGTATAACCTTTATTTTACAAAGCATCAGCCTGTAGATACATGGGAAATACTGAAACAGCCATTGACTGCTGAAGGAAAACCGAAAGTAAGCATGAGAGTTTATTATTTGGATCAAGAAGAATATGTTCACGAAGCGGAACGGTTTGAACAAGATTTGCTGCCACACCAACCTATTTCCTATAATCTTGAATTACCAGATGAGAGAAAAGAAGAAGTTGTGGAAGAAACTAAATATGACTTTGTATCTTCATTAAAGAATAAACGGAAAGAAGTCGAAAATATTTTTAGCTTCGGAAGACCACTCTTTTCTTATGCATTTATCATTATTAATTTGCTTTGCTTTTTTTATATTGAATGGAAAGGGGATAGCACTTCGATTGAAACGCTTATCGAATTCGGTGCAAAGTACAATCCTGCGATGATAATAGATGGGGAGTGGTGGCGTTTGTTTAGCTCCATGTTTATCCATATTGGATTTATTCATCTCGCCTTAAACATGCTCGCCGTCTACTATTTAGGTACTGCAATTGAGAAAATCTTTGGAAGCAGCCGTTTTGTTCTCATTTATTTTATAGCCGGTTTAGGTGGTTCAATCGCGAGTTTCGCCTTTACGACAAGCGTTAGTGCCGGCGCTTCGGGGGCGATATTTGGTTTGTTCGGTGCGTTTCTTTATTTTGGTATTATACATAAACGATTATTCTTCCAAACAATTGGGTCAAGCATACTGCTTGTATTAGCTATAAATTTAGTGATTGGTTTATCCATTGATGAAATCGACATGGCGGCTCATGTTGGTGGACTAATCGCCGGATTCCTTGCTGCAGCAATTGTTGGCATGCCTAAGAATAAGCGGCCATTATTCCAAATCGGTACTGCAATCATTACCGCTGGTTTACTGTTTGGGGTTACATATTATGGCGTCCATGCAAATGAAAATAGCCAATCATTTCAATTATTACAGATCCAAGAGCATTTAGCTGATCATGATTATGAAAAGGTTGTTAATGTAGCAACGGACGCCTTAGAGTTAAATGGGGATATGGAAAGCGCCCTTTTATTCCAACGCTCCTACGCTTACATCAAGCTTGGACGGTATGAAGAAGCATTGATTGATTTAGAAGAGAGTGTCACCTATGATAATCCTTTGCCAGAAGCATATCACAACTTGGCGATTTTATATGATCTCGAGGGAGATACTGAAAAATCTAAAGAAGCAATCGAACGAGCTTACCAAATGGACCCAACCAATGAAGATGTCATCGATCTATATGAAGAAATAATCGGAAACTCACCGACAAAGTAACGACTAGGTCCGATCTAAGGCGATAAATTTATTTGGTTGTCTCATCATGTTATATTGCTTTAGTAAGGAAGTAACTCATTTTTTCTCGGAACAGCCTCGTATTACCGAATGCCCCTGTGGGAAGAGAGGCTCATCAGCTGCCCACAATAAGTGCAGGTGTAAGGGGGCTGGTGAGCCGAGTAAAAAAGATTAATATTTTAACCTCTCGTAACAATAACATTAAACTACATCTCCAGCCTATTTTCTTTTTTGGCAGTAAGACCCATTCTTACTGCCTTGTTTTCTAATAAAACTTCGCTATAATTTTCTTTACATTGATTCCTTTGGTATAATAGAGAGTGGTGAAATTTATTGAACTCTGTATATGACGTCCGAATGCTTTTAAAGCGATTCGGCACATTCGTTTATTCACGAGATCGTATCGGCGATCTTATATTAATGGAAAGTGAACTTGAAGAACTTTATAAATTGGGTTTTATTACACAACAACTATACATTAGTGGAAAACTTGTTCTACAAAAAGAAAGAAATGCATTAGAAGAGGCAGAAAGAGGGCAAAGTCATGAATAAATATATGATTGGCATTGATATCGGCGGCACTTCCATTAAGTTTGGTTTATTCACGGCTGAAGGGGAACTCCTGCACAAGTGGAATATCCCAACAAGAACTAAAGACAATGGTTTTTTCATATTGCCGGATACCTGGGCATCTATAAAAGAAATTCTAGAAAAGAAGGATATAACAACGGATGAGATTCTCGGTATCGGAGCAGGAATTCCAGGCTTTATCAGTAGTGAAGAAGGTATTGTCCACTATGGAACGAATATAGGATGGAGAAATAAGCAGTTCACGAAAGAACTGAGTGATTTATCCGGCTTACCTGTATTTATCGAAAATGATGCAAACATGGCTGTGTTAGGTGAAAATTGGCAAGGTGCAGGGAATGAAGGAAAGCATGTTATTGCCGTTACGCTCGGAACTGGAGTTGGCGGTGGCATCATAGCTAACGGTTCAATCCTAAATGGAATAAGTGGCATGGCCGGAGAACTTGGACATATATTAATTGAAGAGAACGGAGCACCTTGCAATTGCGGAAAGAGTGGTTGTTTAGAAACAATCGCTTCAGCTACCGGCATAGTAAGGCTCGCAAAGGATTTAAGCATAAAACAGCCGGAATCAGAACTTGCTAAAATGTATAATGAAAAAAAGGATCTTACAGCAAAAGATGTTTTTCAATTGGCTGAGAAAGCCGATAAAGCTGCAATGGAAATAGTCAGTACGGTTGCAGCAACATTAGGGCGAACATTTGCGGATTTAGGTGTCATACTGAATCCGGAGAAAATCTTGATTGGTGGTGGGGTCTCTCAAGCTGGGGAACCATTTATCAATCAAATTCGTGATCATTTTGAAGCCTATGCTTTACCACGGGTAAAAGCTAACTGTGAAATCAAGCAAGCTGTACTTGGCAATGATGCGGGTATCATCGGAGCAGCTTTCTGTGTTAAGCAGAATGTGGAAAAAAGTTTACTCTAGATTTTTTTCTGCTTATCTAGTAAAATAAGATGTCAGAAAAACTATGAAGCAAATGTAAAAAAATGAAACCTTTATTAGTTGGTTTACGTCTAATAGTATAAGTGGGTTGTAAAAAACAGTTTACAAATTGCTCAAAGAGGGAATAGTGGAGTTTAACGCGTCTGTTCTCTTTATATTTGGGAGGATTTAGAATGAGGAAAAAACAAGCAAGAATACCGTTATATATTATTGCGTCCTTGCTATTCGGTCTTAAAACATATATTGTTTACCGTTTTATGTTTAATATTGAACTAGATAATAGAATGCAAGAGCTCATCTTATTTATTAATCCGTTTGTCTCGGCATTTCTAATTTTTGCAGTGTCCGTTTGGTTTAATAAACCATCAAGACAAATGAAATACTTGCGTTATACAGCATTTATTTTCAGCTTTATCGTATTTGCTAACTTAGTATTCTATCGTCAATTTACGGACTTTATTACACTTCCGCAATTATTTATGGGAAGCAACATGACGGATTTGGGTTCAAGTATTCTTACGTTGATTAAACCATATGACATTCTGTTATTTACAGATGCCGCAATTATTTGGTATTTGAGTAAAAAGAAAGAATCAACTTTATCTGTTCAGTATTTGAAGCGAGGAAAAGCTTTTGCGCTTTCCATGTCTCTATTGTTGCTTGCGGGTAACTTTTTCTTAGCTGAAATGGAAAGACCGCAATTATTTACCCGTGCATTTGACAGGGAGTATTTAGTGAAGAATATCGGATTATTTAATTACCATGTCTATGACCTTGTTATACATTCGAAAACAGAGTCGCAACGTGTGTTCGCAGATGGAAATGAAATCCCGGAAATTAAAGATTATATTGAAGAAAATGTAAAAGTGACCGAGAAATCGGATATGTTCGGGGTTGCTGAAGGTAAAAATGTTATATTCATCAATGCGGAATCGGTCCAAGGCTTTGTTGTAGGAAAAGAAGTGAATGGGCAAGAAATTACACCATTCCTCAATAAGCTTGTTGAAGATGAGGATACGTATTACTTCGATAACTTCTTTGAACAAACGGGTCAAGGGAAGACATCGGATTCAGAATTCCTAGTTGAAAATTCATTATATCCACTTTCAAGAGGGGCTGTATTTTTCACTCATGGAGGTAATGAATACCATGCTCTACCTGAAATACTGAAGGAAGAGGATTACTTTTCAGCAGTGCTTCATGCGAATAATAAGAGTTTCTGGAACCGTGATGGGATGTACAGAAGCTTGAACCTTGATCATTTTTATAGTGATGAAGCTTATGAAATAACCGATGAAAATTCAGTTGGCTGGGGACTCAAGGATAAACCGTACTTTGAACAATCAATTAAGTATTTACAAGCAATGGAACAACCATTCTATACGAAATTCATTACACTGACTAACCACTTCCCATTTGAATTGGATGAAGAAGACAAATCAATCGAACCATATGATTCCAATTCAAATACGTTAAATAATTACTTCCCGACCGTACGTTATGCGGATGAAGCGATTGAAGAATTCTTCGATCACCTAAAACAGGCAGGTCTTTATGAAGATTCCATCATCATTATTATGGGAGACCATATTGGAATCAGTGCTAACCATAATCGTGCTATGAGCATGTTCTTGGATAAGGAAGAAATCACACCATATGACCAGGTCCAGTTACTAAAAGTACCATTATTCATTCACATACCAGGTCATGGCAAAGGGGAAACAATCTCTACAGTTTCCGGTCAAATTGACTTAAAGCCGACAATTCTAAGCCTTCTTGGGATTGAACATAAAAACGATATTTACTTCGGTAATGATTTATTTGCAAAGAACCGAAAAGGCTATATCGCTTTGAGAAACGGTGATTTTGTGAGTGATGATTATCTTTCAACGGCAGGTATGTGCTATGATGTTCATACTGGTGAACTAGCTGATGTGGAGGATGAAGCTACATCAGAGGAAGAAGCTACTACAGGAACGAGCAGTCCTTGTGATGAAATTGCTGAAAAAGTAGAATTGGAATTAAGCTATTCCGATAACATTATATATGGAGATCTATTCCGTTTTGTAGATTTCGCAGAAGAAAAACAGGTAGAGAAGTAATATTCTCTACCTGTTTTTTCGTATGTGCCGGGCAGGGGATATAACTTGGTGGGGAACGTCCACTACAGGCTTGGCAGCAGGAATTGCTAGCGGAAGGGAAGGGCGTCCGAAGTGATAATGACAGAATGTTGCTGGCTAATACTCGCAAAGGATATTGGCGAGCTTTAATGAAGATACTATCCATCATGCCATACTAAATGAAAAGCTCATAAAATGGGGACTTAAAGATTTGTCCACACTCTATGAGCCTCGATATTTAAAAGGTTGAACCGCCGTATACGGAACCGTACGTACGGCGTGTAAGAGATTGACTAACCGACTAATGGTTAGTCACCTACTCGATTATATTAGATTATAGTTACTTAGAGGTTAGCTAGCTCTGAAATGATCGTAGCAATAGAAAAGAATCCAAAAGTTGCTGCTGTTAATACAGAAAAAATCAATGCAAAATAATTTTTAATTTTTAATTGACGAATTACTGAAACAACGGCAAGTAAAGCAACTAACAAAAATAAGATACCTAATATAATGTGACTCATGAAAAATTCACCCTCCTTATGTCTATTCTCCCTTAGAATAAAATACTAGCACTAAGGATCCCTTTATATTATTATGTAGATACTCTATAATCATTCTAATGCATATTAATATTTTTGTCGAGGCATAACCTAAAGGAATGCATCGGTAACTAAAGGGGACGAGAACAATGGAAATAAAAACGATGCCGGTCGGTATGATTGGAACTAACTGTTACATCTTATCAAAGGGGAAACATGCGCTTATTGTGGATCCAGGTGGTGACGCGGAGAAAATCATTCAATATATAGAGGAAAATGAACTGACACCCTTAGGAATCTTATTAACACATGCTCACTTTGACCACATTGGTGGCTTGGAGACAGTGAGAAATAAGTTTCAGGTGAATGTGTATATTCATCAGGCGGAACAGAGTTGGTTAACAGATCCGATGCTTAATGGGTCCCATAAGTTAATGGGCGGGGAAGTCACTGCAACAGAGGCAGAAATAACGCTGGAAGAAGGTGAGCTTACGATCGGGGAGTTTCACTTTACAGTTGCCCATACACCGGGGCATTCGCCAGGAAGTATGAGTTTTATCTTTACAGACTCGAAGCAAGTATTCAGCGGAGATGTCCTTTTTAATCAAGGGATAGGTAGAACAGATTTACCCGGAGGAGACTTGCCGACACTTGAACACTCTGTCACAAGGAAACTATATCAATTAGATGATGAGTATAGGGTATATCCTGGACATGGCCCGAGTACAACCATTGGTTTTGAAAAAGTAAACAATCCGTTTTTCCGTGGATGATGCAATAGAAAAAACCATGCAAATACCCCTTGCATGGTTTTTTCGCGTTTAACCGCCGAACCCCGGTACAAGTATAAATTCAGAATACCATGTATAACCTACCATGAATACTGTTAAATAAGCTCCGAATAAATACATATACATCCGTTCTGATAATTTTAAGTAGCCTAATGTAAGGAAAAATACTGTTTGAATCAAGGATAGTACGGATGGAACCATCATGTCCCCAACGTAGAACATAACGGCAAAGATCCCTGTCCAAAAGCCCAGCATACGAAACACACGATCCATGTCTCTTTCCCCCTCCTTCTAGTTGACCTATCATAATTATTATAAACGAGGAAGCAAATATTGTAAACGATTGACATTAAACGATTGAAAGTTTTGCGATATATGCGCAATTACTGCAATTGTCGGTAAACATATTTTTTTCTTCAACCAATTCAATTGAGGTAAACAATGCTTCAAACATTCCTTTTAAAAATATTTGATGCATCTCACATACCAGATGGTGATTATTGTTCGCAATCTCTTTAAATGGACAATTATTCACAGAGAAACTAATGGCTTTCATTTCTTCGTTGTACTTGAAAGAAGGGTACATGCCGAGCATGCGGCCTGTTCGTTCAAGCACGGTAATTTTTTCATAAATATTCGCATCATCCTCAAGATATTTGATATCCTGATGCATTACTTCTGTTCCGTATTTTTTTCCTGTTTCGTAAAGTGCTTGTTTCCCTGGCTCTCCAAGTTCCATCAAAGCTTCAAGAGTAATGGATGAAAGGATTTTATAATCCCGCGCAGGGAAGTTCAATTCGACAACTTCATTCGATAACTGATAGCGTCTACCAGGACGGCCGCCTTTACCTGTTTTTTGCAAAAAAGAGGTAACAAGATTAATTTCCTCAAGTTTTGATAAATGGAGTCTCGCCACATTCGGGTGAATCTCAAAAACCCGGGAAATATCTGTGACACTCACGTCTTTATGGTTTTCCACTAAATGCTGATAAATATTAAATCTCGTAGGGTCGCTCATCACATTGGTAACTTTTAACATGTCTTTCATTGTTTTCACCCCATCATTCTAAATCGATTATCATGATGCATCCTCATCCTTCATCTCACTTTTATCTTTGAAAAGAAAGATAAATTAAATCTAGTGAGGCGAATGATAGCAGACGATAACACTCTAATTCACTCACAGAATATTCAGCGGGAAAATATAAAAAATCCCAATGAATAAAGTTCTTTTATACCTTAATTATATTAGAAAAATCGTGAGAAAGGGTGAGTATTGCAGCTTTGTTGAAAAGTGTACATAATTATTGATGAAATATATCGTTATGGATAAGGTGATTGATTGAAAAAGCGTAGTCCTGGTTAAACGGTTGAATGTTGAATTGTAACTTTCGGTAAGCCTCGGTAAAGTGGGAGATAGTAATTTCTACATGACCATTCGGAAAGTTATAGCTGACGGCTTGCAGTATCTCCTTATATTCCATTTGTTCCTTCACATACTTCAAACGGGCCATTTGAAATAAACTTTCGACTTGAATATGTTCTACTTGTGTAGCTGTTATATACACTTCATTTCTGTAAGAGAAAATACTGCCGGTAACAATGAGGAAGAGGATGGCGATGATAAATAATACATGAAGCAAAATAAATCCACTAGACTCCATTATAAAACGTGAAAATCTTTTCATATGTTGCACCTTCTTCAGTGGTGATGACTAACTTTATACCAAACGGTTCTTCCTTAAATCTAAGAGACTCCACCCCACGCAAGTAAATTTCATGCCCTCTGCCATTAACTTGTCTTCTTATTAGTGAATCATATTTACTGATTGTGACCGTTTCATCGTCTTCTTGAAGTAAATATAGTGCGTGATCGCGGATATAGTAATCATGAGACTTCAGGATATCATCTCGGATAAAACGGAAAAGTTCGTATACCGCCAACTCTTCATAATTATTAGTTGTCTTGACTGTTTGCAAAGCATAGGCTAAAAACGGTAATGTGAGAAAGATAATCGTTACCATCGTCATTAAGGAAATAAAATTAAACCCTTGCTCATTCTTTACGTAATGCGAATAGACAGATGGTTTCTTCAGACTCCTTTGCATTCTGCCAAGATACACATCCTTTCGTATAGATATCCTCCTTATTAAATTCAAAATGAAATAATGTATCATTTCTTGTTGTTTCAAGAACAGCGGGGAGCGGGGGAGGATTCCCCCAAATAAATTCCTGCAATTCAGTTTGTAATTGGTTAGCCGCCCATCTTTTGTCACTGAGAGTATTGTAGGCCAGTTGAATATCCGCATAAATCGGTATAAATAGAATGAGGGCTTGAAAAAATATACTTGACGCGATCAGAACTTCAATCATCGAGTACCCGTTTTTCTTTTTCAATATAAAACCTCCCTTTACCGAGTGGGAATACGATAAATAACTTTTCACTAGGTGTATACATAACGAGCGTACGGGGCTGGAGTACGGTTCCCGATTGCACAAATCGGAGTAACCGTGTTTGATTACTGGCGACCAACGTCCAGTCCGCTGGGTAGTCCCGTTCTGCAAAAGGTTTATTTACTCCAGATAAGATACTGTAATGATTATCATAGAATCGGATGTACATCTCATCTCTCGTATGCTTGCTCGATTGATTTTGTATGAAAAGCACATCTTGCTTTAATGTCTCAATAAATTGTTCCTCCTGCTGTTTTCCGAGCAATTCAGACTGGACAGGGACGGTGAGTAGGAAAAGAATTGAAAGTATGCTTAGCGTAACGAGCATTTCGATAAGCGTGAAACCGTTTTTCTTCATCGTTACGAGTCATCGTTTACTTTTCCATTACGGATAGTGATTGGAGTGTCCCCGCAACTTGTTTGATTGTCTTTTAAATAGCCTGCTGAAACGAGAGTTTGTATATTATTCACCTTCTCTTTGTTATCCAAATAATATGCTTCTGCTTGGGTTTGTACAATCTCCTTTAGTGCTTCGCAACCTTTATCATTCACATTTTCCGACTGATTTGCCAAGTTAGGGATAATCAGTAATAATAAGACGGAGATAACAAGCATAACAATCAGCATTTCAATTAGGGTAAACGCGCGTTCGTTGTTGAACAAAATAAATCGCTCCTTTTAAAATGAATTAATCAGTTGAAACATGGGCCACATAATACTTAAATAGATAAAAATTATAAATACCCCGAGCACTGTATAAAATACGGGTTGAATATACGTAATAACCTGAATCGTTACCCGCTCTATCTCATCAAGCAGCATATCACTGTATAACGTCAGATCCTTCTCTAATACGGGAACGGTTGTATTCTTCTGGAAAATAACAGCTAATTGTTTTTCAATTAAGGGCAATTCTTCAAGCAAGCTGCTGATATGGTATCCGCGTTCTAGGTTATTCGTTAGTAATATTGCATAGTAAGAAAGGATAGGAAGTCTGTTTTGGTTTGCAAGTTCGGCAAGTATTCCCTTTAAAGTGAGTCCTGCTTTAAGCAAAGAGCTGAAATGTGTGGCGAGCTGGAGGCTTGTTTGCAGACGTAAGTAGTAGCGATAGCCTGGAATGCGCTGAACTACTTTCAATTGTTCTTCCATTGCCATTCTTGGCCGCACGTGCCGCCAGATAATTACAAACAAGATACCGACCACTACGATGGAAATAGCGGAAAACTGAATAAAGTCCATCAGCCATTTTAGAATGTTGATTGTTGTTTGCGTTTCGGGAGATGAAGTAAATAAGGTTTGAAATGCGGGTAGTACACGGTGATTAATAAAAAACAAAACAACGGAGAATATAAGCAGTAAAAATAGAGGGTAACGAATAATCTGCTTAAATTTGCGGACGTTTTGAAATTGATGCTCGACCAATTCCAAGCATTTTCTTATTGCCTCGTTCAAATCAGAATTCGCATGGACAAAATAAAGAAAGGAGCTGATAGCAGGGTGGAAGCCAGCGCTCTCGAAAATATTATCAAGCCGTGCACCTTCTTTTAATTTTACTAAAAAGTATTGTGAAATAGGTGCCAGGTCCTTATCCCAAGCTGTCGCTTCGAGTGCATCTTGTAAGGAATAACCATTTGTTAAAAAACGTTCTACACGTTTCAAAAATCTGATTTGAATTGTTTCAGGTAATTTTCGTTGTTTCTTGACGAAAAGCTTCAGGGGAGAAGCCATAAGCATATGCTTTCCTCCTTAAATGATCAAAAGAATTAGTGCCATGTTGTCCAATATCAAGATGTGTTTGGATTGCGTCATTTAACTTGTCGCCTTCAAGCAATTCTAATATCGCTGCCCGGCGAACAGTGCCTTTATGCTGAATTGGAATTAATTGAATAGATGCAACAGCTATTAGCGATTGAAGCAGGTCTTGTTGTTTAATGCCCATATCAAGCAGTCGGTAAATTGTTCCAACAGCATTTCGTGCATGGAGTGTACTAAGAACAAGGTGACCTGTCAGGGATGACTGTAATGCAAAATGTGCAGTTGATTCATCTCGTAACTCTCCAACCATCAATAAATCCGGGTCATGCCGTAATGCAGCCTTCAATCCTGCTTGATACGTAATCCCTGCTTGTTCATTGATTTGCACTTGAATGACATCATCCATTTGTCTTTCAACAGGATCCTCAAGGGTCACAGCTTGAAAGGAATGTTCTTTCATTAGAAAATGGATTAAGGCATAAAGCGTTGTCGACTTTCCGCTACCAGCTGGTCCGGTAATTAAAAATAAGCCTGAACGTGCACTCGCTAATTCTTTAAGTTTATTCAATTGGTAAGGGAATAGAAATAATTCATCGAGTGGAAGGGAATCTTCTTGTGGTAAAATCCTAATCGCCAAACTTTCCGAAACGAGGAGCGGTAAGGTTGACAATCTTAATGTATGTTTACCGAGGTTCGGGAAAATATTGGCAATACTGCCGTCTTGGGGCTTTTTTGATTCTCCTATATCCATACCTGCCGTGAATTTAAAAAAGGTGAGTAAAAGCTCATATTGATTCGTTGGGATCGTACGAAAAAGTTTTCGTTTGCCTTGGATACGGAAATGGATGTTCGTTTCTTTTTGTGCGGGCAAGAAATGAAGGTCTGTAGCATGTTGCTTGATTGCTTGTTGCATTATCTGTTTAACCAAAGGTAATGCCGGGTTCAACTAGTCGTCACCTCCTTTAAATTATATGATTCGACATGTAATAAGATATTCCTGCTTTATTTTTTGTTTTTTTGTATAAATATAATTTAGTCGTAAAAGCTATTAAAAAAATAGGAGGAGGTACAAAATGTCGACTAATAATTATTTGAAATTTATAACAGAGGAAATAGTTAAATACATGAACAGCCCGCGGGAGGAGCGGAAGGAAAGGAGGAAAACCGACAAGCAAGAAGAATCCGTTGTGTTGAATCGCTGGTTCGGAATCCTTCCTTTCTCATTTAAATTGTTTATAAAAGGAAGGCGGGCTTAAACTTCGGGAAATTGTTGGAGCAGGTAGATTAATCCTCCGCTTGTTACATCAATTGCTATCTCTGGAGTATACCGATTATGAATTTCTTCCAATTCCTTCTTAACAATATCATTCTCCAAATCGTCTTTATAAAATTGTTTTAAGAGGGCGATTTCTTCATTCCGTGTTTCAATCGCTTCATTGATCCACTCTTTCGGTTGGTTTTCAACATAATGTTGGATGATTTTTTCAATCCGTTTATAACCGCTTGCGAGCGTAATAATTGGCGAGATCGTATAACAAAAATTAGATATTTGCTGTTTCAAATTGAGTTTAATTAATTCATCCATCATATTTACAATAACTTTTCCGGTAACAAGTTGAATTCCTAATGAAATAATCTCTTCCTTCTTTTGTCTGCCTCGATAACTTACTTTAAAGTTCGCGAGTAACCATGGGTAAAGAGGTGTATTTTTATCGGTATTCACTTCTTGGAAGAGCAATGTATACTTTTCGTGATGTGTGACATGGTTGAATATCTGTTGCAGCCTGGGACTGCCTATATCAATCCATTCCCCTTGTTGATCTCGTTTTTCCGGGTTCGTAATGAGTGTGAGCGTCATTGGTACTCCTTTTTGCCCAAGGCTTTGCATATAATGCCAATAGAATGGACGATTCATTAATACTTTATCCAATTCCTCTGTTAACTCTACTTGTAAGACACCATTTTCTTTATTCAAAAGCTTACATTGATATGCACTGAAAAAGTCGATCATAAATTGTTCGATGTTTACGATTGCCATTTTATTCACCTACACTTTTTTCATTCATGTCATCAGCCAATTTATGGACGATGGATGCTAAGTTCTCAAGTTTAATCTCTGCTTCTCCTAATGAGTCGGACTCTCTGTAAATGGTCTCTATTTCCTGTTCCATATCTTGAATATTCAAATCAGAGAGAATTGCATCAAGCTCGCCGATCACGTTTTCAAATAGTCTTATCTTCTCATATAGTACATTTAAAATATGTTCCTCAATCGTTTGCTTAACAGCAAGATTGTATACCTTCACATCATTTTCCTGACCAAACCGATGGATTCGACCAATCCGTTGTTCAATTTTCATTGGATTCCATGGTAAATCATAGTTAATCATATGGTGGCAAAACTGCAGGTTGATACCCTCAGCTCCTGCTTCGGTAGCAATTAATACTTGTGCTTTTCCTTTAAAAAGCTGTAGCATCCAATCTTTCTTACTACGGTTAAAGCCGCCCCGAAATGGTACAGAACTAATCCCGTGCTGCTGCAGAATCCATTGTAAATACAATTGGG
Source organism: Oceanobacillus sp. HCA-5259 (assembly GCF_037892815.1). NCBI lineage: Bacteria > Bacillati > Bacillota > Bacilli > Caryophanales > Bacillaceae > Oceanobacillus > Oceanobacillus sp. HCA-5259. The sequence goes on from NZ_JBBKBV010000016.1 coordinate 50,203, forward strand.
TTGCCCGGTATTCCGTGAAGATAATTACTTTTTCATTGCCAATTTGTTCAATTAATTCAACTGTTTTTAATGCTTTTGAATGGGCTGGCAATTCATTGATTTTTTGAATGATGGAATGGATTTCTTCATCTGGGGTGTTTGTTTCTTGTAATTTCTGAAGTGACAGAAAACAAGCCTCTCTAGAAGAACAGATCTCTCGCAGTAATGTAATCTTTGTAAATATATCTTGCCCTCGTTGCATATTATTTAACTGTTGATAGACTTCTGTTTCTTCCTTTGTAAAATCAACGAGAATGGTTTCGATAACCCGGTTCGATGGTTTTAAATTTGTATTTTCCCTCGTATTACGGATCATGACCCGTTCAATAAGTTGTTTCAGATAGGCGTCAGCTTCTTGTTTTCCCTTATTTCCGGAATATTTCTCTTTAAACGAGGCAACATCTCCTAGATGACCCGGTTTTAAAATCGAAATAAGGTTGAATATCTCCATTAAATCATTTTGAATTGGCGTAGCAGTCAACAGCAGGCAATACTTCTTTTTAATCTGCCGTACAAATTGATAATTTTTCGTCTGATGGTTTTTAAGTTTATGCGCCTCATCAATTAAAACGAAGTCATACTCATTTGCTAGAATCACTTCTTGGTGTGGAGTTCGTTTAGCAGTATCAAGGGAAGAAACTAGAATAGTATTGCCTTCCCAGTTATGATGTTTCCGGTGACTGACAGCAGGTATATAGAATTTCGTATTCAATTCATTCACCCATTGGTTCACAAGGGAGGCAGGAACAAGGATTAATGCATTTTTAACGAGACCCCGCAACATATATTCTTTTAAAATCAACCCTGCTTCAATAGTTTTTCCTAAACCAACCTCATCAGCAAGTATAACCCTGCCATTCATTTTTTCGATTGCTTCTAGAGCTGTTTCCAGCTGATGGTCAAGAAAAGACATATGCGGTAAAAAATCCAAACTTCTTAACCCGTGAAAAGAAGGGACGATCCTTGCCTGTTCTGCCTGATAGGCGAGCGAAAACAACTGAAAGGAACTAAACGGGCCATCACTGTCAAGCCGTTCCTCTAATTCTTTTATAAAAGTCTGATTACGATTCAAATGTACCAAATCCATATGTTACACCCCGAGTATCTAAATAAAATTTGGATTTCACTATACCTTTTTTAAATATTATGGTATATTCAATGCAAAGGTAGAGGATTTCTTATGATAGACTTAGTTTTACCATTATAAAAAAATATATGCTGTGGATGAAGATAAGGGGAGAGCTTACATGATCTTAATGTAACGCCGAAGGAGCAAGCTTAAGACGAATCTCTCAGGCAAAAAGACTCTTATCGGACACAACTCTGGAGAGCGTTTACATATCGTAAACCACCCAAGAAGCAAGTAGGAACGGAAGGGAAACCTGGCATGTTCTTACGCAACTTTCTGGTAGAAGGACAGAGATTTCTTACACATAAGGAAATCTCTGTCTTTTTATATTGTTAATGTCAGAATATAAAATCTTTTATTGACTTCAGAGGGAGTGATGGAGATGGAACCATTAAAACGTACGCCGATTTTTTCGGAGTATGAAAAGTATGGGGCGAAAACGATTGATTTTGGAGGTTGGGATTTACCTGTACAGTTTTCGGGGATTAAAGAAGAACATAACGCAACTAGAACAAGCGCAGGCCTATTTGATGTGTCCCATATGGGAGAAATTATTGTAAAAGGAAGTAAGGCGGTAGCATTTCTTCAAACGATGACGACGAATGACATAAGTAAGCTGGAACCGAAGAAAGCACAATACACATTTCTTTGTAACGAGAACGGTGGAGTAGTTGATGATTTACTCATCTACATGCTAGGAGAGGACCATTACATGCTCGTCGTTAACGCTGCTAATACTGAAAAAGATTTAAAGTGGTTAAAGAAACATAATAATTATGCATCAAATGAAGTTGCGATTGTTGATGAATCGGAACGATATAGTCTTCTAGCCATTCAGGGACCGAAAGCAGAAGCTATTTTACAAGAACTTACCGACACAAACCTAGCTGCAATTAAAGCCTTTCGATTTGAAATGCATGTTGCAATTCATGGGATTGAACAAGGGACGATAGTCTCCCGTTCAGGTTATACGGGTGAAGATGGTTTTGAAATTTATGTTGCGCCTGAAGAGGCAGGAAAGCTTTGGAATCTTATCTTAGAGACTGGGAAAGAAGCAGGAATTGTACCAGCTGGTCTCGGGGCTCGAGATACACTGCGCTTTGAAGCAAACTTGCCGTTATATGGGCAGGAACTTTCCGAAACAATTACGCCTATTGAAGCAGGTTTGACTTTTGCGGTTAAAGTTGCTAAAGAAGCTAATTTCATTGGGAAGGATGTCTTAAAAGAACAGGTTGAAAATGGACCGAAAAGAAAAATTGTCGGTCTAGAAATGATAGACAAAGGGATCCCGAGAACCGATTATGAAGTTCTATCTGAAGACGGAGAAAAAGTAATCGGACATATCACGACAGGAACACAATCACCGACTTTAAAGAAAAATATTGGCCGTGCATTACTTGACACGGATTATACAGAAATTGGAACAGAACTGTTGATTCAAGTAAGGAAACGGCAACTGAAAGCGAAAGTAGTACCTACACCATTTTATAAAAGAGATAATTAGGAGGGATTGGAGATGGGATTTCGCTATTTACCAATGACGGAATCAGATAAATTAGAAATGCTTGATGTAATCGGTATTGATTCAACAGATGAACTGTTTTCGGACATTCCAGAGGAAATTCGTTTCAAAGGGGAACTGAACGTAAAGCCTACTAAAAATGAATATGAACTAATGAAAGAATTAACTGCCATGTCCAATAAAAACGTAAATCTAAAGGATTATACGTCTTATTTGGGAGCAGGGGTCTATGATCATTATATACCTTCTGTTGTAGACCATGTCATCAGTCGTTCCGAGTTTTATACTGCATATACACCATACCAGCCGGAGATATCCCAAGGGGAACTGCAAGCGATTTTTGAGTTTCAGACAATGATTGCTGAATTAACCGGCCAACCGATTGCCAATTCCTCTATGTATGATGGTGCGACAGCGTTAGGTGAAGCAGTTAATTTAACTGCCGCCCATACAAAAAGAAAAAAAGTACTCGTTTCAAACGCAATTCATCCTGAATCACGGGAAGTAGTGAAGACATATGCTACCGGCCAACATGTGGAGGTTGTTGAGATAGATCATAAAGATGGTTTAACGGATCTAGAAGCACTTGAAAGAGAACTCGATGATGATGTAGCTGGTGTCGTCATCCAATATCCGAACTTCTTTGGTCAAGTAGAGCCTTTAGCAAAGGTACGTGAATTGCTCAATTCCAATAAAAAAGCAATGATGGTCGTTTCTAGTAATCCACTTGCGCTCGGATACTTGACACCACCTGGTGAATTCGGAGCAGATATCGTCGTCGGGGATACGCAAGTGTTTGGCATACCAGCCCAGTTTGGCGGCCCGCATTGTGGATATTTTGCAACGACGAAAAAGTTAATGCGAAAAATTCCAGGACGTCTTGTCGGACAGACAACAGACGAAGATGGTGTCCGTGGATTTGTACTTACACTTCAGGCAAGGGAGCAGCATATCCGAAGGGATAAAGCAACGTCAAATATTTGCTCGAACCAAGCACTGAATGCGCTAGCTAGTTCGGTTGCAATGAGTTCAATTGGAAAGCATGGTTTGAAGAAAATGGCAAAACTAAATATGAAAAAAGCTCGCTATGCCAAGCAACAATTCGCTGAGATAGGAATTCCTGTCTTATTTGATCAACCATTCTTTAACGAGTTTGTCATCCAGCTGAACAAAACGGTAAGCGAAGTGAACGAGGCATTACTTACCAAAGGGATTGTCGGCGGATATGATTTGGGACGAGATTACCCAGAATTAGAAAATTGTATGTTGGTTGCCGTAACGGAAATCCGTTCCAAAGAAGAGATTGATCAATTGATTAAGGAAGTGAGGGATATCAATGGCTAAGAATGAATTTCCATTAATCTTTGAACGCAGTAAAAAGGAGCGAACAAGTTATAGCTTACCGGATCTTGATGTACCAGATATCGATTTGGATGCGGAATTTGAAACGCCGTATGTCCGGAAGACTGCTCCGGAATTACCTGAAGTAAGTGAACTCGAAATTATGCGGCATTATACAGGATTATCGAATCGGAACTATGGAGTGGATTCCGGGTTTTATCCGCTTGGTTCATGTACCATGAAATATAACCCGAAAATTAATGAAGATGTAGCGCGGCTCCCGGGATTTACCCATATCCACCCATATCAAGATCCGAAAACCGTACAAGGTGCACTTGAAATGATGTATGATTTGCAAACCTCACTTAAAGAAATTACTGGAATGCATGAAGTATCTTTACAATCGGCAGCTGGAGCACAGGGCGAATGGGCCGCGTTAATGATGATTCGTGCTTTCCATGAGGCGAATGGGGAGCATCACCGGACAAAGGTCATCGTTCCGGATTCCGCTCACGGGACAAATCCAGCATCTGCTGCAGTGGCAGGCTTTGATGCTATAACAGTGAAATCCAATGAAGACGGTCTTGTTGATATTGAAGATTTAAAGCGGGTTGTAGATGAAAATACAGCTGCTTTAATGCTTACGAATCCGAACACACTTGGTCTCTTTGAAAAAGAAATTATGGAGATGGCCGAGATTGTTCATGGTGTCGGTGGGAAGCTTTACTATGATGGTGCAAACCTAAACGCAATTATGGGTTATACAAGACCTGGAGATATGGGCTTTGATGCTGTTCATTTGAATCTCCATAAAACATTTACAGGCCCTCATGGTGGCGGTGGACCAGGTTCAGGACCAATTGGGGTATCAGAAGAGCTTGCACCATTTTTACCTAAGCCATTAATTGTGAAAGAGAATGATGAATATAAATTAGAACATGACCGTCCGCAGTCCATCGGCCGTATTAAGGCATATTATGGAAACTTTGGAATCAATTTGCGTGCCTATACTTATATTCGTACAATGGGTGCAGAAGGATTAAAGAAAGTTAGTGAATACGCGGTTTTAAATGCGAACTACATGATGCGCAGATTAGAGCAGATATATGATTTACCTTATAAGCAACATTGTATGCATGAGTTTGTTCTATCTGGGAAAAAACAGAAAAAACTCGGTGTCCGTACACTCGATATTGCAAAGCGTCTGCTAGACTTCAACTATCATCCGCCAACAATCTATTTTCCATTAATTGTTGAGGAAGGGATGATGATTGAACCGACGGAAACAGAGTCTAAAGAGACGCTGGATGGTTTCATCGATGCTATGATAAATATTGCAAAAGAAGCAGAAGAAGATCCTGAAATCGTTCAAGAAGCACCACATCACACAATTGTAAAGCGAATGGACGAAACGACCGCAGCAAGAAAACCAATTCTTCGTTACACACGTGAAGACAATTCATAATGGATAGGGAAAATAAAAAAGCCGACAGACTATGAGTAAAAAAGTCTGTCGGCTTCTCTCTTACCTATTTTGCTTTTATTTTTCCAGTCCAGTTTTTGAATCCGCCTTTTAATTGGTAGAGTTCCTTATAACCTTGTTTGTGTAGAATTTGGGCAGCGCGACCTGAACGGCTGCTTTTTTGACAATATAAATAAACTGGCTTGTCCTTTCTGATTTCTACTAGACGCTGTTTCAGTTGTGTTACTGGGATATTCCGTGCCCCGAGGATATGACCAGCATCATATTCTTGTGGCTCACGTACATCGATTAATTGGGCTTTTCGGTAGCCCTCAATCCACTGATCCTGATTGAGTACATTCAAAATCATTTTCTGTCTGTAATACCGGAATATCGAAAAAACAAGCAATGCAACTAAAACAATTAATAAAACTGACATATTTTTTCCCCCGTCTTTCTCATATCTCAACTCATATTATAAAATACTTTTAACCGCTTTAAAAGCATTTCGAATAGCCGGTCCTTTTTTATAAAAAAATAATTTATATAAAAGTCGATACTAAGGTCAATACCTGTAAGCTTTTCGGTATTTTTCCGCAGGTTTGTGTAAACTTATTCTCTTGACAAAAACTCACATATATTGTTTAATACACAATATATAGTGTGTTCACTCGTTAATTGATACCATATATTGTTTTAAATATTATAAAACGTGGTACTACATAATTATAACACATTACACATAAAAAGATGAATAAAGGAGTGGTTTCGTGTCGACGATATTAGAAAAAGTGAATGGAATTGATGTTGTTTCATTGAATAAGGATATTGAATTATTTGATGTAGTACATCCGATTACTAGTGATATGAAGCTCACACATAGTGGAGTCTCACGCTTAGTTATGCTCGACAGATACGCTTTTAAAGATACAGGAAAAGCTACATTAAAAACTGGTGATTTTGTTGTTTTAACAGTGAAATCCGATCCTAAATTCCCAGCTAGAGGGTTAGGATTTGTACAAGCAATCAATTGGGAGAAAAATGAAGCAGATATTAAAGTTCTGGATGAATTTGTATCTACCCTCGATAACGAAGTAGAGATGGAAACAGGTATTATCACGCGTTCGCTTGATGTAATTGATAAACCGCTTGAAGTCTTTTATGAGCAAATCGCTAAACGAAATGCGACCGGCTTAGCAGTAGTGGAGGAAACGGAAGAAAAACGTAAAGAATCATTTGAAATGTTTTATAAGGAACTAGCTGATCTTAATTTCGTGCCAGCAGGACGTGTGTTATACGGTGCAGGTGCAAATACGGATGTAACATACTTTAATTGCTATGTGATGCCATATGTAAAAGATTCCCGGGAAGGTATTTCCGATCACCGGAAGCAAGTAATGGAAATCATGTCCCGTGGTGGAGGAGTAGGGACAAATGGTTCAACACTTCGTCCGAGAAACACATTGGCACGCGGAGTAAACGGAAAGTCATCCGGATCCGTATCCTGGCTTGACGATATTGCCAAACTGACTCATTTAGTAGAACAAGGCGGATCGAGACGTGGTAAATCTGCTTAAGTGCCTCGTCTATAAATAAACCTCGTGAATTGCTGGAAACTCTTTTTATGACTTGCTGGCTACAACGTAACTGGAAACGGTAAGCGTGAATGCTTGAAAACAGCAAGTGGTTAAAGACAATCAGCAGCCAAGCACCTGTTCGAATGGTGAAGGTTCAACGACCATCGAAAGCACACTTAAATGTGGAAGCGAGTAGAGTAGGAGTCAAGTGACTCCGAAGTGCGAGGACATTCGAAAGGGAATGTAAGATATGGTCTGAACTTCAGGGTGACCTGGAGAGTTGATGTAACGGATCAACGCAACATAATTGGCGCAAATGATTATGCTTGTGGATTCTCACCCGGATATTATTGAGTTCATCATCTCAAAAATGCAGAATCCGCGTATTTTAAGATATTTAATCGAAAATACGGAAGATGAACAAATCAAAACGCTGGCAAGAGAAAAACTGAACTTCACTCCACTTACAGAGACGGAGATTGATTTATATACAAGTGTACAAAACTATAAAGGTTTCCCAGGCCTTGGAGGATTTACAGAGGCCTCCATGCGTGAGGCTGGGCAGAAGTTAAGAGATGGCGGTTCCTATAGTGTTCATAATCCAGATTTCCTAACAGGAGCTAATATTTCCGTATGTATTACAAAAGAATTCATGGAAGCTGTAGAAAATGACGAAATGTATGAACTGCGCTTCCCGGATGTGGAAAATTATACACCGGAAGAAATGAAAGCATATAACGAAAAGTGGCATGAAGTTGGCGACGTTCGTAAGTGGGAAGCAATGGGTTATGGTGTTCGCGTTTATCGCCGCATCCGAGCTAAAGAACTATGGAACTTAATCAACGTTTGTGCGACCTATTCTGCAGAACCTGGAATTTTCTTTATCGATAACGCGAATGATATGACAAACGCATCAAGCTACGGACAGCAAGTTGTCGCAACAAACCCATGTGGAGAACAGCCACTCGCACCCTACAGTGTATGTAACTTGGCTGCTGTAAACTTAGCGGTAATGGCTGACAAGGTAAACAAAACAGTGGACTATGAGAAACTAAAAGAAACAGTCCGCACCGGAGTTAGAATGCAGGATAATGTTATTGATGCAACACCATATTTCCTTGAAGAAAATAGAAAGCAAGCCCTCGGTGAACGTCGGGTTGGCCTTGGGGTAATGGGGCTGCACGACCTGCTCATCTACACGGAAACGAGATATGGTTCAGCAGAAGGTAACGCACTTGTTGATAAAGTATTTGAAACAATTGCAACGAGCGCTTACCGAGCTTCCATTGAACTTGCAAAAGAAAAAGGCAGTTTCCCGTTCTTGATCGGTGAAACAGATGAAGAAACGAATCGGTTGCGTCATGCATTTATCAATACTGGTTATATGAAAACAATGCCGGAAGATATTCGCGAAGGTATTTTGAAACACGGTATTCGTAACTCCCACTTGCTAACAGTTGCTCCGACTGGAAGCACTGGAACAATGGTTGGGGTATCGACTGGGCTTGAGCCATACTTCTCCTTCTCCTACTTCAGAAGTGGTCGCTTAGGTAAATTTATTGAAGTGAATGCAGCAATTGTTGAGGAGTATTTGGAGAATAATCCAGAAGCAGATAAAGAAAACTTACCAGAATGGTTCGTATCTGCGATGGATCTTTCAGCTGAAGAACATGCGGATACACAATGTGTCATCCAGCGCTGGGTAGACAGCTCTATTTCGAAAACAGTTAACGCTCCAAAAGGCTACACGGTTGAACAAGTAGAAAGTGTCTATCAGAGATTGTACAAGGGAGGAGCAAAAGGCGGAACCGTATATGTTGACGGAAGCCGTGACTCTCAAGTACTGACACTGAAAGCCGAAGAAAATACAGTTGGCGAGCAGACAGAATTGTTCGAAGATGAAACTGATAAGCCGAAAGTTGTTTTAATGGACACAATTCAAGAACTGGATTCTACAAATGTAAATATCGGTTCTGAAATTGGGGATACGTGCCCGGTATGTCGCCAGGGAAGCATTGAGGACATTGGCGGATGCAACACATGTACAAACTGTGCTGCCCAATTAAAATGTGGTATATAAAAGTTAAACTAGAAATGGAATTTGATAAAACAACCTCTTAGGTATATAGCCATAAGAGGTTGTTTTTTGCTATTGTATGGGCTAACTCTGCATTTGTCACGTATTAATGCTCTTTAATACCCCTACCTTTAAACAAGAGGGAAAACCAAAAAGGTAAGGTGGGGGATATACAGCCCGTAAATACCTGATTCTGTTCAACTAACATTCAGTGGGGGAGGTAAGGAAACCCCGACTGAATGAAGTTTCATTTTATTTCAACGCGTTTCGTAACAAGTATTTTCAAAAAATAATAAAAATGGTATAGTATATAGAACCAATATTAGAAAGAGAGTGATAGATGATGACAGTCTGCATCGATAATCCCAATATTAGCAAAAAAAGGGCGGGAGTAGAACGGAGCATTGTCTATATTAATTAATACAGTGTAAAAAAAGTTTGCTTCCGCATCAATGAGCGGAGGATAAAAGTTGAATTTTTCAAAACAGAATACTTTTTACGTTTTTTTATGGATAATTGTAAGTCAATTTGTTTCTTTATTGGGATCATCAATGACCCGGTTTGTGTTAGGTATTTGGGTTTATCAGTCTACAGGCCAAGTGCTTAACTTTGCAATGGTTTTGGTTGCAAGTTATTTACCGAGTGTTGTGGTCTCTCCATTTGTTGGTAACTACATTGATCGTAAAGGACCTAGATTGGCTTTGGCTGTCGGTGGGATTTTAGGAACTGGAGTACTCGCGATTGGAACGGTTGTTGCGATGGCTGATGGGCTCATGTTGTTTTTTATTTTTCTTCTGACAATAACATTATCTGTTGTAAGTGCGCTAGAAACGCCTGCCTTACAAACGCTGACACCGATGCTAATTTCGGAAGAACGCTTGTCACAGGCAAATGGAATGCTTGCATCTGCAACCTCAACAACGAATATTGTTGGACCAGTACTTGGCGGTGCGCTTTATGCCTTTGGTTCAATAGACTGGATTATAGGAATCAATTTTGTCACCTACTTGCTAGGATTAATTGTTGTTCTTATTTTATGGGAACGTCTAGATAAAAAAATTGAGAACGACGATAAAAAGCAACAGACCAGCTTTTGGTTAGATTTAATCAATGGATTTCACTATACATACAGTCATAAAGCATTATTTTCAATGATTATGTTCCATACTTGGCTTAATGTTGCACTAGGGGTAAATAGTGTCATTCGCCAACCTTATATTTTAGACTTTGGTTCAGAAGAGCAGTTTGGGCTTGTGACTTCTTTATTTGGTGTTGGCATGGTGCTTGGTAGTATTGTTATGTCAACCTTGAAAGTAAAAAACAAGATGATTAGGTATGTTCTTTTATCTTCACTGGGGATGGGACTTGCTGTACTCCTAACAGGGCTAACCGAGCGCATTTGGTTGATCGGCTGCATATGGATTGTGATGGGTTTTTTATTGCCGATTACGAATACATTAAGTATTACGCTTATTCAGCGTAATACAGATCCTGTATACCTAGGTCGAGTATTTTCAATTTCCAGAATGCTTTCATGGGCAACACTTCCGTTAGCTTATGTCATTGGAGGATTAGCAGGAGACTGGCTAGTAAGTTATCAAGTTACATTTATGTTTTTAAATCCGTACGGGTTCTTACTTGTAGTGGCAGGAGTATCTATTTCGGTCATTATTGCCTACTACTCCCTTTTTAGCAGCATTGAAGAGCTAGAGAAAAAACAAAAGACCATATAACGTTGTAAATGAAAACCGGCCTTCTTTAATAGATTGCCGGTTTTCAGGGTCTTTTGAAAAATATGGTAAGAAATTGGGTGAAGTTTAGCAAAATTGATGGAAAGAGGGGGAATGAAACAGAGTGAGTACCCACAATAATAAGATTTAGTACGTTTATTTGTTTTCTACTCTTTTGGATTTTGTTTGATTGTTAGGATATAATCCTCAATCAACGCTTTCTGTAAGCGAAAATATAGCTTTGGAAAATAAATTGGAGGCTTATATAGAAGAACATGAGGAGCAGGCAAAACTTTTCCAGGCGATTATCGATAATTCGCATGTAACAGGAATCTTGTTGACTTATCTTTATTCTTTTTAGTATAATTACTTGTCTCCTTCGTGTTTTTAAGGTATTCTAAAAGTGAAAGAAAAAATTTTGCGTTGGATAAACTTTGATGCACGATGAAATGAGGTGAAGATATGCCAACACCGAGTATGGAAGATTATATTGAGCAAATATATATTCTCATCGAAACCAAAGGATATGCCCGTGTATCGGACATCGCTGAAGAGCTAGATGTTCATCCGTCATCCGTAACGAAAATGATCCAAAAGCTTGATAAAAGTGAATTCGTTAATTATGAGAGATACCGTGGTTTTATGCTGACAGACAAGGGAAAAAAAGTTGGCGAGAGGCTACTATATCGCCATGATCTTCTTGAAGATTTCCTTGAGATAATTGGGGTAAAAGAGGAAAATATTTACGATGATGTCGAAGGTATTGAACATCATTTAAGTTGGAATTCCATCGATCGAATTGATGATTTAGTGAGATATTTTAAAGAAGATGAACAGCGAGTCAAGGATTTAAAAGCACTACAGCAATCGAAGCTAAGTAACTAACACGCGAGCATGCCAACCAATGCCGCGTGTTTTTTTGCATAAACCGGCATGTAGATTGTGTTCAGCCCCTACTGTATTTTGATAACAAAATTCAAAATAAGTTCTAAATACATCCCCATCTTTCGTAAGTATTAATACTACGCAAAAATCAGGGGGAGGATTATGCGAATAGATGCGGTGTTTTCGGGTGGTGGGGTAAAAGCATATGCTTATATAGGTGTACTGGAAAGTATTGAGAAACACCAATTAGAGCTTGAACGTGTCGCCGGGACATCGGCAGGTGCAATCATTTCAGCATTAATAGCAGCTCGCTATACGTATACAGAAATTGAACAAATTATTCGCGAACTCAATGTGAAATTATTTATGGACCCACCGATACTAACGAAATACTTTCCTTTTATGAAATGGGGGTTTCTCTATTTTCAAATGGGAATTAACAAAGGGGACAAATTGGAAGAATGGCTGACCGAAATATTAGCAGCGAAAAATATTCGGACGTTTAAAGATTTGAAAGAGGGTTATTTGAAGATCGTTGCAAGCGACTTATCGCTTGGGAGGCTCGTTGTTTTTCCTGACGATCTTATGCCGCACTATGGTCTTGATCCGAACCTTTTCCCAGTAGCAAAAGCGGTACGGATGAGTGCAGGCTTTCCGTATTTCTTCATGCCGAAGAAACTTCCAGGTAAAACAAATAATAAAAGCATTATTGTGGATGGAGGATTGTTAAGTAATTTTCCACTTTGGATTTTTGGACGCAAAAAGCAATTACGGCCCGTTCTTGGTGTGAAATTGACAGAGAAAGATGAAATGTTGAACGAGCCACAAATTATTACAAATGCGCTTAATATGTTTCACGCTCTATTTCTTACGATGAAGAAGGCGCATGATATGCGGTATATTTCGAAAGCAGAGGAAGATAAAATATTATTTATACCTGTACATGATCTTGCGGCAACAGATTTTAACCTGTCAGAAGAGAAAAAATTGGAACTTGCTGCTATAGGGAAAGAGGCAGCAGATCAGTTTCTTAGGGGCTGGTCAGGCTAGAAGCGGATTTAAAAATAAAAGAAGCCGGACCGAGTTACTTAGAAAGTGGCTCGGTCTTTTCCTTTTGTTTTCGATTTATTTCCTTCAATTACCCGTAAATGGGTAGGACGCCTTTTACCTTTCCGTGATCGGTCAGTTTTTCGATTAGCTAAAGGGGCCGGAGTTGGTTTCTTAGGTGCAGCTTGTTGGTATTTTGATTGGGATTGTTTCACTGCTTGTTTATATTTCTTCATTTCATCGGACGAACCTCTTGAACGGTTAACAATAAAATAGAGCAACGCAAAAATAGCGACGGCAAAACCGAGCATCATAGCCATTCCCATTAGAAAATTACGAGTATTTCCGAACAGCTGTGTAATCAATCCGAATACAGCAAGGGCGATAATGATGTAAAAAAGATAAGCTATTTTATTACGCTTCATGAAGAAGTCCTCCTTTCCTTCATAAAAATACACTCTACTAGCTATATACCACAATTAAGCATCGGGAAACTTAGAAGTTACGGAAAGAACTGCATCTGATAAAGTGAAACTTCATTCAGTGGGTTTCCTTACTGTATACCCCCCACTTTCACATGTTGGGCTTCCCTCATGTATAGAAGTGGGGGTTACAGACCGTTAATGCGTGATAAACTATTAACAGTTTTGACCAGTAACATAAAACTATACGTGATAATTCATGTTTCTTATTTGTCTGATATCACTAATGTTTCCCTGCTTTAATTGTACTAAAAATAATAACATAAGACTATTGGTTAAGCTTATTATTATAATGAAATATTGTTTTCCGAGTGAAAGAAAACTTTAGGATTGGTCATACTACTGGTTGAGGTGATCAACTATGGCGGAAAATAAAGATAAGAAGCAAGATACAGCTTCTAACTACTCACTTGGTCGAGCACTTATAATTGGAGCGGTTGGCGGATTTCTATGGAGCTTGTTTCTCGCAGTTTCTTATTTTTTCAACTTGACAGAAGTTGCCCCAAAAACATTTTTATTGAAACCGTGGATACAAGCAGGGTGGTCTGATCGTTTAGTTGGTCATATTGTTGCTATTATTATAGCGAGCATCTTATCTCTTTTCCCGGCGGTTATTTATTTTGGCTTATTCCGGAAAGTAAATTCAATCTGGATGGGGGTTGGGTATGGTATTTTACTTTGGGGGATTACCTTTTTCCTCATGCAACCGCTCCTTCCCTATACAAGACCAATGACGGATCTCAACTTGGAAACATGGGTTACGACTGTGTGTATATTTATATTATATGGTCTCTTCACCGGTTATTCCATTTCCTATGATTATCATGAAACAAAGATACGCAAAATCAGACAAGAGCCGGAAAGCTAGTCTTTAAAAATTACCATTCAAGGTAACATTATGATACACTAAAAAAACGATGAACTATATTGAAAAATTTGATGGGGGAAGAGATGAACGATGGTTAAATTACAGAAACTGCGGGAAAAATTACAAGAAAACAAATTAGACGCTTTTATTATTGCTAGCCAAATCAACAGAAGATATATTAGCGGTTTTACCGGTACGGCAGGCGTTGCAATTATATCGGATAAGGACGCTCGGTTTATCACAGACTTCCGTTATACTGAACAAGCAAGTGCACAAGCTGAAGGCTTTCAAGTGATTGAACATAAACAGGGTCTGGATGCCGAAGTGAAAAAGCAATTAAACGATATGAATGTAAACCAGGTAGGCTTTGAAAAAGATTATACTACATATGGGCAATTTGAAACGTATAAAAAAATGTTGGATGTGGAGCTAGTTCCAGTCAGCGGTCTTGTGGAAGCTTTACGGATGATTAAGACACCGGAAGAGCTTGCGATTATGAAGCAAGCAGCCGAGATTGCGGATGATGCGTTTGTGCATATCCAATCTTATATCAAACCGGGAGTAAAAGAAATTGAGGTCGCTAATGAGCTGGAATTTTTCATGCGCGGTAAAGGGGCCACATCCTCAAGCTTCGATACGATTGTTGCTTCTGGACACCGTTCTGCCATGCCGCATGGGGTAGCTTCTGAAAAAGTAATCCAAGCAGGGGAACTGGTTACATTAGATTACGGCGCCTTGTACAAAGGATACTGCTCGGATATTACGCGAACAGTAGCAGTTGGTGAAATTAGTGATGAACTTCGGAAAATTTATGATATCGTGTTAGAAGCGAATATGCGTGGGGTAAGAGAGATTAAACCGGGTATGACCGGAGTTGAAGCGGATGCCATCACAAGAGATTATATTACCGAAATGGGTTATGGGGAGAACTTTGGACACTCGACAGGGCACGGTCTCGGTATGGAGGTTCATGAAGCGCCAGGACTCTCCACATGTTCTAAACAAAAATTAGAACCGGGTATGGTCGTAACAGTAGAGCCAGGAATCTATGTAGCTGGGGTTGGCGGCTGCCGAATTGAAGATGATATTGTCATTACAGAAGAAGGAAATAAACGGTTAACCACCTCATCAAAAGAATTCATTCAATTAGGATGACACATAAGGAGGAAAATTAATGATTTCAGTAAACGATTTTAAAACAGGTCTTACGATTAAAGTAGATGGAGATATTTTGCAAGTAATTGAGTTCCAGCATGTTAAGCCAGGAAAAGGAGCTGCATTTGTCCGTTCGAAATTACGTAACTTGAGGAATGGTAATATCCAAGAAAAAACATTCCGCGGCGGTGAAAAGGTAGAACGTGCTCATATTGAAACGAATAAAATGCAATACTTGTATGCTTCAGGTGATTCCCATGCATTCATGGATACAAATACGTATGAACAAATTGAAATTCCAGGAAGCCGTCTCGAGCATGAATTAAAATTCATCGTGGAAAATATGGAAGTTACAGTTATTTCTTATGAGGGCGAAATTCTCGGAATCGACCTTCCTAAAAACGTGGAGCTTGAAGTTACGGAAACCGAGCCAGGAATCAAAGGCGATACCCAAAGCGGCGGTTCCAAATCAGCTACATTAGAAACAGGTATAACCGTACAAGTTCCATTATTTGTGAATCAAGGGGATAAACTAGTCATTAGTACCGACGAAGGCAAATACGTTTCCCGTGCAAACTAAAATTTATCACGTATTAACGGTCTGTAATACCCCCATCTTTAAACATGAGGGAATCCCGGGATGTGAAGGTGGGGGATATGCAGTCCGTAAATACCTGATTCTGTTCAAATAACATTAAGTGGGGGTAGGGAATTCCCCACTGATTGAAGTTTCACTTTATATAAAAAACAGGGTAGCATTCCACAGGATGCAGCCCTGTTTTTTTGTATGTAATCATATTTTGTTTTATGATTCATACATTTTCTATATAGTCTCGAATGCAATAGAAGAGGAGTAGGAGATTATCATGGAAGAGATTTTACGGATTTTCCCACCAGAAATGAAGAGTCATATTGCTTTAAAAGTTGGCAAGCGCTGGGACAGGCTGGAAGAGATACGCTGCCGTCTTTATCAACCAGTAGAACTGATTTTTGAAGATCAAGTGGAATGGATAACAACAATTGTCCCTGACAAGAGGACGGGTGTTTTTTTGCTAAATCAATTAAGTGAATTTTCCTTGTATCGTATGGAAAATGAATTGCGCGAGGGCTTTATTACGATAGAAGGCGGTCATCGAGTTGGTATCGCGGGAAAGGTGAATACACGGGAAGGATCAGTAAAAGCAATACAACATATTTCTTTCTTCAATATCCGTATTGCACGACAGAAATTAGGGGTGGCCGAATCACTTATGCCTGTACTCTACACCAAATCGTACGAAAACACATTAATAATTGGCCCGCCCCAGTCTGGAAAAACAACCTTAATTCGTGATATAACCCGGCTTGCATCTAGCGGATGGAAAGATAAATCAGGCAGAAAAGTTGCCGTGATTGATGAACGCTCTGAAATTGGAGCAGCAATTCAAGGGATTCCTCAGCATGATTTAGGAAGCAGGACAGATGTAATGGATGGCTGTCCAAAAGCTGAAGGAATGATGATGATGATCCGATCGATGTCTCCAGAAGTGCTAGTCGTTGATGAGATTGGTGGAAGTAACGACATCAACGCTTTAAACGAAGCGATCCACTCTGGAGTAACTGTTGTTTGCTCGATCCATGGCCAATCGCTGGAAGATTTAAGGAAACGGCCCCTTGTCCGTGAACTCATCGAGACGCGCACACTTAAGCGGTTTGTCGTTTTAGGGAAGCGCAGATCCGAAAGACAAAAAATTCGAGTGTTTGACGAAGCAGGCGAGCGTATTCAATCATTTGGAGATGGCTTGTGATGAAATGGTTAGGAGCAATCATACTTGTTATTGCGACTACTTGTATAGGTTTATACTTCAGCTTTCGCTTTGAGAAACGTCCGAAGCATATCAGGCAGTTAGAAAGCGCTCTACAATTGCTTGAAGCAGAAATTACGTACAGTCAAACCCCTTTACAACTCGCATTCCAAACGATTTCCCGCCAGTTACCACATCCGATCAGTCATTTTTTTCAGTCACTCAGTGAAGCAATGCTTAAGCAGGAAATCGACTTCAATGTCATCTGGAATGAAAAAACGGAAGAATTGAGAAAGATGACGAGTTTAAAGAAAAATGAAATTGAAGTTCTGAAACAATTCGGAAATTCACTAGGCCAGCACGATTTCATTCAGCAGCAGAAACAAATCCGGCTTGCTTTAACCCATTTGGACCGGGAATTGGAAGAAGCGCGGGATGAATCTTATAAATATAGTAACTTAGCGAGAAGCTTAGGCGTCTTAACAGGAATATTTATCGTGTTATTGCTTTTATAGCGAGAAAGGGGTATGACCATGCTCACCGATGTATCTGTTCTTTTCCAAATCGCAGGCATAGGCATTATTGTAGCGCTTATCCATACGATATTAAAGCAGATGGGAAAGGAAGAAATTGCCCAATTCGCTACTTTAATCGGATTTATTATCGTTCTTTATATCGTCATTAATGGACTGCGTGATTTATTTAATCAGATTAAATCGGTATTCCTGTTTTAAAAAGGACAAGTAATAAATCCTTAGGAGATAAAATATGGATATATTACAAATTGTTATTGTTTCCATTATTGCAAGCATTCTTTTCATCCTATTAAAAGATGTGAATCCGACCTTTGCCTTTTTCATTGTTATTGTTGTTGGCATCATGATATTCGCAAGTGTCATCGGGCAAATCCGCTTAATATTCCAAGTAATCCAATCGTTGGGAGATCAAGCAAATGTTCCTGGATTGTATCTAGAAACGATTTTAAAAATAATCGGGATTGCTTATATTGCAGAACTGGGGGCGAGTATGACACAAGATGCCGGTTTACAGTCGGTTGCCAAAAATATCGAACTCGCCGGAAAAATATTTATTTTACTGCTCGCCATTCCAATTATTACATCCGTTATTGAAGCAATCGTTAGTTTCCTTCCAACAGTTTAAGGAGCAATCATATGAGTAGAAAAACGGGTTTCATCTTATTTGTATTCTTATGCAGCTTCTGGATCGGAATCCCGGTACAAGCAGAAGAAGATAGACAAGAAAATTTTGAGCTGAATGAACAATTACTTGAAGAAATATCCTTGGATGCAGTTGAGGATTATTGGGAAACGCTTGCCAGTGAATATGGCGGTTATATTCCTAATGCAGAGCGGACATCTTTCATCGATATTGTGAAAAATTTGGACAGTCTTTCATTTAAAGAAATCGCACTCGGACTTCTTGATTTTTTGTTCCATGAATTGATTTATAACGGAAAATTATTAGGCAGTCTGTTGCTGCTTACCATTTTTTCTATCATTCTGCAGACGATGCATGCCGCATTTGAAAAAAGCACTGTTAGTAAAATTGCTTATTTCATTGTCTTTCTCGTCCTGATTTTCATTGCCTTATCAAGTTTCTATACGGTAATCACTTACGCAAAACAAACAATTGATACGATGAGCAGTTTTATGATCGGCTTGCTACCGCTCATTCTGGGATTAATGGCGACATTTGGAAATGTATTTGCTGTATCTTTCTTTCATCCGATAATTATATTTCTCATTCATTTTACGGGTGTATTTATTTCATTTTTCGCTTTACCATTATTATCCTTCGCAGCATTGCTTGTCATTATTAGCAGCATTTCAGAAAACTATAAAGTTACAAATCTGGCGAATTTACTTCGGTCTATCACGGTAAGCAGTCTCGGGGTCTTGCTGACCGTCTTCCTTGGAGTTATGTCTGTGCAAGGGGCAGCGAGTGCTGTTCAAGACGGTGTCGCCATGCGGACAGCTAAATTCATTACAGGGAACTTCATTCCGGTAATTGGAAGAACGTTCACAGATGCAGCAGACACGATATTAACCGCTACATTATTACTTAAAAATTCCTTGGGAATTGTTGGGTTGCTAATTATTTTATTAATTTGTCTGTTTCCTGCTATAAAAATCTTAGTTATCGCATTTATTTACAGAGTGGCCGCTGCGGTTCTAGAACCGCTTGGGAAAGGACCGATCATTACGACATTACAGGCGTTAAGCACTTATATACTCTATGTTTTAGCTTGTTTGTTAGCAGTTTCGTTTATGTTTCTGCTTGCGATCGTTTTGATTGTTGCGGCAAGTAATCTAACCCTTCTCTTAAGGTAGTGTGATTGGAATGGAAATGTTAACGAATTGGATTACACAAATTATTATCTTTATATTGGTAGCAACGATTATTGATTTACTCATCCCTAATTTATCAATGGGAAAATATATCAAACTTGTCTTAGGTCTCATTTTAATTCTCATTTTACTATCACCGATATTTTCCTTGTTTAATTTGGACTTCGAGCAAGCTGTTGCTGATACGTACCGAAGCATTTTTGATACAGGAGGTGAAATGGAGGAAGTTCAAGATTCCATTGAATTGCAAAAAAGTGAAATAGAATCGACTCATGATGCATATATTTTAGAAGAAATGGCTGTCCAACTCACATCCCTTACAGACGAAGCATTACAGACAGAATACGATGCCCGCATAACAGACATTAGCTTTGTCTTTGCAGATGAAGCAGAGAAAACGTATGAAGGACTAGATGAAGTAATTGTCTATCTGGAAAAATCGACGGCTAGGGAGGGACAAATAAAACCAGTCGAGAAAATAGTAATCAACGCGGAAGAAGACCAAGAACTGGAAGAAGCGGATGAACCTATTGTCGAACTACTGAGGGATCGCTGGGAGCTGCAAGATAAAAAAATTACTGTTTACTGGGAAGGGGGGGCATCTTGAAACGATTTATTGATAAAATATTTTCCGCAGAGTCAGGACAGAAAAAGCCACTACGGCCAAAATACTTTATTATTCTTGGTTTAGTCGGTGTGCTGCTGCTGCTCATCAGTAATTTATTCCAAAAAGACGACCCGGAAGAAACAGAATTTCATTACGAACCTGAAATAACAGAACAGCAAGCAGAGTCGGGGGAAACATCATCGGAGGCAGTAGCAGATATGGAACAACTTGCAAATGGGTACCAACAAGATTTAGAAACAATGCTTAATAAGATTCAAGGAGTTTCTGAAGCAGAAGTGATGGTTAATCTCGATTCCTCCGATGTCAAAGTGTACGAGCGTAACTTAATATCAGGAACGCAAACGACTAATGAGGAAGACCAAAGCGGTGGTACAAGACAAGTAGAGGATCGTACAGAAGATACGCAAGTCGTTTTAGTACGTCAAGGAGATACGGAAAAGCCGCTCCTTGTTCAAACGAAACGACCGGAAGTAAGAGGAGTATTTGTTGTAGCAAAGGGTGCAGAACAACCGAGTGTAAAAAGTTGGATCATCGAAGCAATTTCCAGTGTCCTGGATGTTCCTTCCCATCGAATTTCTGTTATGCCTAAAGATTAAGGAGGAGAATGATGTTAAAAAAACAGACGGTTTGGTTGTTGACGATGTTAAGTTTATTAATTGTGTTGAGTGTGTATTATATTATGTCGCCGAATGAAGGTGACCTAGCCTTTATTAATCAAGAAGATGAATTAAAAGAAGACGTAGCTGAAACAGATTCCACTTCAGAAGAATTGGCTGAAGCAGAGGTTACCGATATTACAAATGTTGCTGAGGATGAATTATTTACAACGATTCGTATGAAGGTGCAAGATGACCGGAGCAGGGAAAGATCCCGCCTTGAGTCGATCGTAGCTTCTGGTTCAGCAAGTATCGAAGAAAAAAATAGTGCATTAGAAGGAATTGATGAAATAGAGACAGTGGAGATGAAGGAAGAAATTCTCGAGGAATCAATACTTGCTGAAGCCGGATATGAAGATGTGTTAGTGAGAAACACTGCTGGCGAAAAGGTTCATGTACATGTCCGAGCAGATGAATTATCCGATGAAGAAGCCTTGCGGATCATGCAAATGGTAAGAGACGAATTCGACCGTGACATTCCAGTCGAAGTCAATTACTAATCATTCCCAAAACCAAAAACGACCCACCCAATCCAGACGCCCCAACGTCTGGATTTCTTGCTGTATCCCTAACAACCAACAGGAACTTACCAAACA